>JBILFE010000065.1:0-9838 GCA_044351705.1 Luteolibacter sp.
GGTGACATAGCCGTGCTGCTTGAGCAGGCCCGGCACGGTGAGCCGCCCGGCAGCGATGAGCGGCGGGTCGTCGCTGCCATCCAGCACACCGCGTTGCAACACCGTGCGCCACGCATAGCGCCCGGTGAGCAGGCCATAGCGCGTGGGGGTGCAGACTGACGACCCGCTGTGCGCATCGGTGAAGGTCATTCCCTGCGACGCCAGTTTGTCGATATGCGGGGTCTTGATTTTGCCGCGTTGCGGATTGAGGCACTGGACGTCACCGTAACCAAGGTCGTCGGCGAGGATATAGACAATGTTTGGCTTTGGCGGTTGGGCTTCGGCCGCGTGGAGCGCGGCCACGGGTGCCAATAGGATCCGTAACAATGAGCGGCAGAGGATTTGCATGGTGGATGCAGGCTTGGGGGTTGGAATGGCACCCGGTGCCGGCAACGCGGCAGCGCAGGTTTCTCACAGACCAAGATGCTTAATGAGCCGCTCCCTTGCGATGAAATTTTCGCCAACATGATATTTTCGCGGTCGCGCAAATTCAACGACGCAACAAGCCCACCGGGACATCCTGCGGTCCGATCGGACACCAGGATGTCCCGCCCGGGCGCAGCCTGGGCTTGCGCGTGATCTCCAACTGCATAGCCTGTATGAGGTCAGTCCTTTGGTATTTGCATTTATCAAGGTGAGGGGCGATGAGCGGAGCGGATGCAGGCAGCAGTGAATGCCGGGCACGTGATGATTGCCGCATCTGCGTGAGCATGAACGGAACGGCCTGGAGCGGAAACGAACAATCCGCTTCTTCTCCGGCTGGCAATTCGCTATTGACGGTTTCAACGGTGACGGATGCGGCTATTCCCCGTGTGGGTTATTCTCGACGACCACATCCGTGCAGGCGGTGTGCTGGATTGGCAATGATTTTCCCGTGAACCGATTGTTGGTGATGGTAAGTCCTTTGACGCTCTTGGCGGAGACTCCGCCGCCATCGAAGTCGTTGTCGAGGATGCGGATTTGTTCATGCACCGGGAGGGCCGGATCGGAGTTGCCGTTGTGCGGGTTGATCCAAATGACCGGGTTGCCGTTTTGCGCGCATTGAATGAACTTGTTGTTGCGGATGGTCAGGTCGCGGATGGGGCCGGACTCATACCAGCCTTCGGCGTCGTCCTCCACCAGGATCGCGCTCATGTGGGTGCGGGTGAAGGTGCAGCCCTCCACCACCGCCTTGCCGCGCGTGGTGATCAGGAATCCCCGGCAGGAGGCAGTGTCCACGCTGCAATTGCGGATGGTGATGTTAGGATACCATGAGACGTTGTCCACGACATCATTCCGGCCAAACGCGGCGACCGGTTGGGCGAGCGTGAGCAACCAGTCTTTGTCGGTCTTGCGTTCGATACCGGTCACAGTGTTGCTGGCATAAGCGCGCAACGTCTGGTGATTGACGAATTCCACGGTGTCGCCCACTTGGAACGCCGCGAAGCCATAGGTCTGCGCCTGCATGAAGCGGATGAGCACTTGGTTTGGCCCGGTTTTTTCGATGAGGCGCAGGTGGGTGCCGTGGACGTTGATCGGATCGTCTTGCGTGCCCGAGAAGCTGCATGAGTCCACTAGGACATCGCCCCGGCAACCGGAAAAATGGAAACAATCGGCCCACGCCGGGCAGGTGCGGAGCGTGCCGGGACGCGGCACGACGTTGACGCGTTCGAAAGTGATGTTTTCGGTGAACTGGCTGACGATGCCCATGCCCGGCAAGCAGTGGAAATTGCAGTCGCGAAAGACGATGTCCTTGCAGCGTGTGTTGACCGCGCTGGTGGTGTCGCGTTCCACGTTGCGGAACTGGTATTGCCGGCCCTTGACCATGCCGCAGTTGCCGGACTTGTAGGCCAGTCGTACCTTGCCGCCGCCCAACTCCTCCGCCAGCGCACTGCTAAAGCAATCCCATTGGCCGATGCGCGAACAGGCTTTCAGCGCCGGATCGGCCAGCTGCACCATTGTCCAGCCCGGCCCGAGATCGCCCGTCCATGCGAACCGGCCCTTTTCAATCTGATAGGTCGAGCCCTCGGCAGGTTGGATGACGACGCTGTTAGGCCAGGCCTCCAACACGCGGAACTCGGAAACCGTCGGGCGCACAAAATCGAAGTTGAGGCCCGAATAGGTGATGTCCTCCGACTCGTCGTTGATGAACTCCGTCATGCGGTCGCCATACCAGATGTCGCACTGCTTGCCACCGGTCACCTGCAAATGCCGGCAGTTTTTCACGAGGATGCCGATGGGGCGTGGCTTCAACGGCGCGTCCGCGGAATTGGAGACGAAATAACAAAGCTGGGTCGCTTTCGCCGCGCGGAACTCATGTCGGCCTGGCAGGAATCGGATGATGACCGGCTTGTCCTTGGTGCCGGCAGCGGACGGTTGGAGAGTCAGGCCGTGCACACCGGGCGCAATCATCACCTTGTCGCCGGCCGTGAGTGCCAGCGCGTTGAGCTTTGCGAAACTTGCCCAGGGCTTGCTCCCGGTCGTGCCGGCATTCCCGTCATCGCCCTTGATAGGGTCGACGTAGTAGGTCGTGTTACCGGGCGACGTTAGTCGCGTCGCTTCCCCGGCGGCGTGCAGCGCAGCCAGCGGCGCCAGCAGCAGGGCGGCGGTGACGATGCTTGCGAGGATGCGTCTTGGGGTTGCGTTCATCAGGGACTGGTTATTTCACTATAGCTTTGAACTGCGCAACCGGCAAACCGTTGCGGCTCATCAGATTTGGCACGTCGGCCTCGCCCCATGCGAAACGCACCGCCGCGGGTTTCGCAACGTCGGTACTGGAGACAACGACCGTGTCGCCATCAATCACCGCATCTGCTCTAACAAACTTGCCGTTTTCCACGGCGATCTCAAAACAGGTCAGGGGTTTTCCATCGCGGGACACCAGGCCGCCGCCCACGTCGCGGAAGACGATGTGGAGTTTGCCGTCCTTGGCGGCGAGGGATTCAGGAGTCGGGCCGTCGGCGATGATGTCGGAGTGGCCATAGGTCTTGGCCAACGCCTGCCATGCGAGTCGGCGGCCGATGTCACGCTTGTTCTTCGGGTGGATATTAGTCACATCGCTGACATCCAGCGACAGGGCCATGCCGGTATGTTTCACTTGCAGCGCCGCCGCCTGCGCGTCGCGGAGTTCGGCGGGCTGCGTGCTGCGGCCGGACCGGTAAGGGGCGATCTGCACGAAGTAGAACGGCATGTCTTCGCGATCAAACGCCTTGCGCCAGTCGGCAATCAAGGATTGGAAAAGACCGGCATAGTTCGGATTGCCCACATTGCTTTCCCCCTGATACCAGAGGACGCCCTGGATCCGCATGGGAGTGAGCGGGGCGATCATGCCATTGAACAAGCAGGCCGGTCTTGCGGCAAAGGGGTTGATCGCGGTGGTCGTCGCATTGGCGTAAGGGGCCACGGTCCGCAAGGCTTCCACGCTCATCCAACATTCGATCGCGGTGCCGCCCATGATCGGCGTGAGCAAACCCACAGGCACACCGAGCTTCTCCTGCAGCGCGGCTCCAAAGTAATAGGGCACCGCGTGAAAATCCGGTGCCGTGTCGCGAGTGCAGGCTTGCCAGCCGCGCCGTGCCTCCGGAATCAGGCCGTTGGCGTCCTTGGGTTGCGGCATCATGCTGGGCAGGATGCTGGCGCAATCGGCTTGGGGTGTCGATGCCGCGCGCTTGGCCACATCAAACAAGCGCAACCCCGGCCGCTCGGCCTTCGCGGATTCTTCCTGCCATGACGCCTCCCCATACCAGGCGCACCATCCCGGCGGGTAACCAGGGCGGAGCAACATGTCCATGTTGGATTGTCCGGAGCACAGCCACACTTCGCCGATCAGGATATCCTTGATTTGCAGCGTGTTCTCGTTAGGGACCGTGAAGGTGATGTGTTCCGGGTGCAATCCTTTGGCAAGCGATTGCGCGGCAGGCGTCTTCACTTTCACCCGCCAGGTGCCCTGCGCGTCGGCCTTGGCTTGAGTTTTGGCGCCCCACGAGGTTTCTATCAAAACCGTTTCGCCCGGAAACGCCCATCCCCAGAGCGGGACGTCCGTTTGCTGCTGCAGGACCATATGGTCGCCAAGCACTTCCGGCAGGCGGACCGTGGCGTGAACCATGCCGGTGGTCAATGCCGCCAGCATCCATGAATGGAGCTTGGTCATCAGGGGGGTGGGTAAAGCATTGTTAGATAGACGCATGATTTCATGGGGGATGAGCGATTTTCCACACGGGGATTTTCCGGACGCCTGCGCTCACTTCGCAAACTCCTGATACTCTTTCTCCAGGACCGCCTTGTCGCCCGGTCCGGGATGAATGAGGATGCGGTAGGGGGAAACTCCCAGTAGTTCACGCCGTTGAGAAACTTCCAGGAAAACCACAGGCCACGGTGCCACGGATGATCCGCCGGCGCCAGGGCGGACATGACCGGCCCGCCGGGCAAACCAAGCGGATGGATATAGGGGTAGCCACCCCCCGCCGCGAACTGGTAGGTGTAGACGACCTTGTCGCCCGCCATGAGACTCAGGGAATCCTTCCCCGTCTGCCAACGATAGGTGGGCGCGTCGGCCGACAGCGCCACGACCGGCCAAAAACACAGCGCTGTGAATGTTAGGCTAGCGGCAAGGACTGGTTTCATGGTGGCAGGGAGTCTGCCTAACAAAAGCTTGGCTGGTCAAGCAGAAAACAAGCATCAGAAGGGGTCAGTCCTCGCATGGTAACATCGGGTTGGAATTTGCACAGGAATGTTACCATGCGAGGACTGACCCCTTCTGCCCTCTAGAGACAATTACGACAACGGGCCGCGTCCGGAGACGCGACCCGTTGCGGGTTGGGAGTTATACTAACAGAATTACGGGTTATGCCATGCGGGCGGCCAGCAACTCGCGTTGTGCGGGGAGTTCCTTGGGCAGGTGGTCGCCCACCGAGGCAAAGAACTCTGCCTGGCCGGCGATTTCGGCCTGCCACTCGGCGTTATCCAGAGCCATGACCTGATCGAAGGTTGCCTGGGTGAAGCCATCGAGACCGGCGGTGTTGAATTCGTCGTAGGACGGGCTCAAGCCGACTTTGGTTTCGACAGCGGAAGCCTGACCGTTGCAGCGTTTGACGATCCACTCGAGCACGCGCATGTTTTCGCCGTAACCGGGCCACAGGAATTTGCCCTCGGCGCTCTTGCGGAACCAGTTGACGTGGAAGACCTGCGGCAACTTGGCGACGTGTTTGGCCATTTCCAGCCAATGGCCGAAGTAGTCGCCCACGTTGTATCCGCAGAATGGCAGCATGGCCATCGGATCGCGGCGGACTTTGCCGAGGGTGCCGGCGGCGGCGGCGGTCATTTCCGAACCCATGGTGGCTCCGACATAGACGCCGTGGTTCCAATCGAACGCTTGGAAAATGAGCGGCATGGTCGTCGCGCGGCGGCCACCGAAGACGATGCCGTCGATCGGCACGCCATCCGGGTTCTGCCAGTTGGAGTCGATGGTCGGGCACTGCACGGCGGGCGCGGTGAAGCGGGCATTGGCATGCGCGGCGGTGCGTCCGCAATCCGGCGTCCAATCCTGACCCGTCCAATCGATGAGATGGGCCGGCGGGGTTTTGCTCATGCCTTCCCACCACACATCGCCGTCATCGGTGAGACCGACGTTGGTGAAGATGGCGTTGGCCTTGATGGATTCCATGGCCAGCGGGTTGGTGTCGTAAGCGGTGCCGGGGGCGACGCCGAAGTATCCGGTTTCCGGGTTGATGGCGTGGAGCTTGCCATCCTCGTGCGGCCACAACCAGGCGATGTCGTCACCGACGATGGAGGTTTTCCAACCGGCATCCAGATAGGCTTGCGGCGGAATGAGCATGGCGAGGTTGGTCTTGCCGCAGGCGGACGGGAACGCGACGGATAGATAGTTGGTGGTGCCATCCGGCGCGTGCACGCCGACGATGAGCATGTGCTCGGCCATCCACTTGTTGTCGCGGGCGATGTTGGACGCGATGCGCAGGGCCAGGCATTTCTTACCTAACAATGCATTGCCACCGTAACCGGAACCAAACGACATGATCTCGCGGGTTTCCGGGAAATGCACGATGTACTTGTCGTCATTGCAGGGCCAGGTGGTGTCGGCCTGACCGGCAGCGAGCGGGGACCCGACCGAGTGAAGGCAGGGAATGAAGGTGCCGAAGCCGTCGCGCTTTTTGGTGATGGCACCGGAGGCTTCATCTTCGAGACGCTTGAGGACGTGGGCACCCATGTGACACATGATGCGCATGTTGACGACCACATAGGCGCTGTCGGTGATTTCCACGCCGATTTTGGCAAGTGGCGAATCCAGCGGGCCCATGCAGAATGGAATCACATACAGCGTGCGGCCCGCCATGCAGCCGCGGAATTTGTCCGTCATCTTGGCGCGCATTTCAGTGGGGTCGGCCCAATGGTTGGTGGGGCCGGCGCCGGCCTGGGTCTTGGAGCAGATGAAGGTGCGGTCTTCGACGCGGGCGACGTCCGAGGTGGTCGAACGGGCGAGGAAGCAGTTCGGGCGGGTCTCGGGATTGAGGCGGGTGAAAGTGCCTTTCTCGACGAGGAGGGAAGTGAGCCGATCCCACTCGGCTTGTGATCCATCGCACCACTCGACAGCGTCGGGGGTACAAAGGGCGGTCATTTCAGCGACCCATTGTTGGAGCGCGGCGTGGGTTGTGTTTGCGTTGTTAATCATAGCGTGTCGAGACAATAACTTATTTGTGTAGTTTACAACCAGATCATGGGAATCGCCCAGAATTTGGCAATAAATGCGGATGTGGACGGATTTGGGGCCAAAAAAGATGGTGGCAGGTCGCCCCGCCACCATCAAACCGATTGCGGGCCGCCGTCGCCCCGCGCCTCTCGACGTGAGGCGGTGGCCGCCCAGAAAACCCAAAAAGCATGGATAGAACGCCGCAAAAATCAAAATGATTCAAACCATTTGTAGAATTTCGAACTTTTTGTTCCGGTGGTTGCGGATGGGTGCGTGGCATGCTAAAGCCGCTGTGCATGGGCATCGCAGATCGAAATTATGGCCACGGCCGATATCGGGCGGGAGGAGGCCATTCCCACCTCACTCCGGTGGTGAAGTGGCTCATCATCGCCAATGTGGCGATTTACTTCGGCGACATTCTCATTTTTGACAACCAGTTGTCACGCTGGGGAAGGTTCACCATCCATTCGGCGCTGGGCCAGGGCCGGGTGTGGGAATTTCTCACATTCCAGTTTCTGCATGGCAGCGTGCTGCACGTCGTGTTTAACATGTTGGTTTTGTTTTTTTTCGGCCCGTGGGCGGAGCGCTGGTGGCGGCCACGGCGGTTTTTGGCGTTTTATTTGCTCTGTGGAGTCGCCGGAGCGGGATTCTACACCTTGCTCTCGGTACTGGGCGTTTTGCAGCGCATTCCAGGCTCGCCGCCGTTGGAGTACGTGCCGTTGGTGGGGGCATCGGCTGGCATCTACGGCATTCTGGTGGGGGTGGCGGTGCTGGCGCCGAGTCTGCGGGTGATGCTGTATTTTCCGCCGATTGAGATGTCGATGCGGCAACTGGCCATCGCCATGTTGGTGATTGCGGCGGGCACGGTGGTATTGGGTTGGGGTGACAATGCCGGTGGCGAAGCCGGTCATCTTGGCGGGGCGATTCTCGGGTATGTGCTGATGCGCCAGGCGTGGTTGCTGAATTGGGCGGAGAGCCGTGGGCCGGGGGTGGAAATCATCCCGCCGAGACTCTTCGGGGGACCACCCGACTCCAAGCTCCGGCCCAGGACCGAGATTGATTTGGAGGCGCAAACTGAAGTGGACCGCATCCTCGATAAGATTTCCCTGCAAGGATTCCAGAGTCTGACCAGCGCTGAACGCGAGACCCTCAACCAAGTCGCCAAAAAAAGCCATGACTGACGCCACCATGATGGATGATGCCGAGCCCGCCAGGCAACTCGCGCGCTTGCGGGCGATCATGCACCGACTGCGGGCACCGGGTGGGTGTCCGTGGGATGCGGAGCAAACCCACGCCTCGCTTATTCCCAATCTCATTGAAGAGGCTTATGAGACGGTGGACACCATCCAGCGCGGCGACTTCAATCATCTCAGGGAAGAACTCGGCGATTTGCTGCTGCAAGTGGTTTTTCACAGCGAATTGGCGGAAGAAGCGGGGCGTTTCACCCTTGATGACGTCGCCCGCGATATCAGTGACAAGTTGATCCGCCGCCATCCCCATGTGTTTGGCGAGAGTGCCGCCACCTCCTCCGATGCGGTGCTCCTGCAGTGGGACCAAATCAAACGCGACGAAAAGGGTGCCACCGATAAACCCTACCTCCACGGCGTCGGCAAGGGCCTGCCCGCACTCCTGAGGGCGGCTAAATTCCAGAAAAAGGCGGCCAAGGTCGGCTTCGATTGGCCGGACGAGGCGGGGGTCCTCGCCAAAATCCACGAGGAACTCGGCGAAGTCCAAGCCGCCATAGCAGCCGGCGACCCGCAGGCGGTGGCCGAGGAGACCGGCGATCTGTTGTTTTCCATCGTCAATCTAACACGCTTCCGCCATCTCGACCCGGAACTGGTGATGGCCACCGCCAATGCCAAGTTTGAGCAGCGCTTCAATGCCATGGAACAACTCCTCAAGGCCGCGGGCCTCAGCCTGGATGCCGCCACCCTGGAGCAAATGGAAGCCGCCTGGCAGCACGCCAAATGCGAGCTCATGGCGCCGAGCTGACCCGCACTCGCAGGAACCCATTGTTAGGCAGGCCGTCCGAGGCATCCAGCGTGAAGGTACGGTATTCATAACCCGCCGGCGGGTCCGGCAGCCCGTTCGTCACTGCGGGCACCAGCGACACCGAGCTGGCAAAACCCGCGAGTTCAAGGCTGCCCTGGATCGTGTAGGTGACGCCGTCCCGGGTGGCCGTGGGCGAGGGCGACCCGGCGAAAGCGGACCCCGCCCGCACCGCAATGGTGAGCAGGAGTTTGCGCACCCCGCCGCTGTCGGATGTTAGATAATACACCTTGGCGTGGTCTGCGGTGGCGTTGGGATTGCCGCCCAGCGCATATTCAGTTAGATTGATCTCACCGTCGTGATCCGGATCCGCAGTCGGGCCTACGATGTTGGAATCGGTGCTGCCGGGAAAATAAGAGTTGGCCCAAGTCATGAACTGGGAACGGGTGTAGCTGGCTGTGATGATGGCACTGTCTGCTTTGCCGGCCATTTTGGCGTAGGCGGTGAGGGTCAGGGTGGAGTCATCCGCCGGCACGCTGGCGACGCCGACCGGGCTGGCGGCGGATATTTCGGCGCCGGCATTGAGGCGGTAGAAAAGAATAGCGCCGTTTTCGCCGGCGAGAATGATGGCGCGCCCGGCGGCATAGGCCCCAGCCACCGGGTCAAACACCGGCTCTGATGTTAGATCAGCCGTACTCAGGATGAGTGACTTCATCGGGCCATAGGGCATCCAACGGTTGCCCAACTTGGTGCGCAGCCTCAGGCGCAAGTCAAGCTCGTTGGTTAGGTAGACTCCAGCAGTGTTGCTGTTAAAGACAAAGCTGGTGGCAGAGCCTGCCAACTCGTTGATTTTCTGCAACTCCAGCCACTGGCAACCCGAGGTGGTGATGTCATCAATGAAAATGCCGGTGGGAATGGCGGTGTAGTCATATCCATTGTACGGTTGATCCGCGTAAAACCCACTGCCGGGGCTAACCGAAAAGCGGAATCTGACAATGATAGGAACGTTCGAGGCGGCGAGCCCGTACGAGGTGGCGGTGCTGGCAGTGTCCTTTTGATTATCCGTCCTACCCGTGATGGCCGCGCCCAATGGCAACCAGGTGACGCCGCCGTCACTGCTGGACTCCA
>JBILFE010000477.1:0-3738 GCA_044351705.1 Luteolibacter sp.
ACGAACGGCGCAAACTCGAAGCCCAGGGACTGGCCGAACCCGATCTGGCCCGCCACGGCAACGGTTCCGCCAAGGGTGACGCCGCCGACAGCCCGCTCATGCGCGAGGGTGATGATCCGGCGCTCATGGCGGAAGCGGAGCCGGAAATTGCAACCACCGACGCGTTAGACGCCGAACGCATCTGGGACGTTGTGCGGCGGGTCGTGGCCGAAGTGATCAGTCACGACAACGCCCGCCTGACCGCCGAGTGCATCGCCCTGGCCAGCGGCTTTTCCTACGAGGGTTCCTCGATGACCGACATCGCCAAGCGCCACGGCATCACCCGCGCCGCCATTTCCAAACGCTGCGTGGAACTCACTGAAATGCTCGACCTCCGACCGTCCCGCGCCATGCGTTCGTTGACAGCCCGTAAGTCGTATCGCTCCGCTCGAATCCAATCCACCCGATCTCATGAAATCACCGCTCAAACTAACCAACCCCAAAGTCACCGTCAGCCGCGTCGGCATGCTCATCAAAGGTAAACTCAGTCTCGATGAATGGCGCGACCTCGCTCCCAGCATCGGCGAGGTGGCCAGTTCCATTGCCTTCATCGTCGGCGATTGGCTGGTGTATGGTCAGGGCCGCTTCGGCAACGACACCACCCCTGCCAGCAAGGTGGACGGCCATTCCTATCAACTCGCCCTCGCCGCCACCGGCCTCGACCTGTCCACGCTCCAGAACTATGCCTACGTGAGCCGCAGCATTCCCTATGCGTTGCGCAGCGAACGACTGTCATGGGAGCATCACCGACTGCTGGCAAAACTCCCCGACGACGAAATCCAAAGTTGGATAGAAACCTGCGTGGCCGAAGATGATGCCGGTCGCCGGATGTCCACCCGCCGCCTGCGCAAGTCGCTGTGTCTCGGACGGGTTGCCAGCGATGCCGACCTTGAGCCGGATCCCGCCGACAAGGGCCAGTTGAACTACATCCCGTTCGTGAACCGGATCTGCTGCTGGTGGCGCCGCTTGCAGGCCGAACGGTTTCTGGCCAACGCCACCAAGGCGCAACGCGAGGTAATCTGCCGCGACCTCGAACCGATCATCACGATTTACAACCAGCTCAAGCCATGACCCAGCAACCCGCCGAATGCCAGGCCGCCATTGACGACCCTAACCAGGCGAAATTGCCCCTCTGATAGCGACTAACCAGCCCACATTATGAGAAATACACTAAACAAAAACGGAGACGCGCAAAAAACGAAATACGGGTGGCATACAGTGGATTGGGGCCAGCCCACGTCGATAATTTCCGATCAACTGGGATGCCGGCCATCAACAGTGTCCATAGCGAGGGCAAAATACGCCCCGGAAACCGTGCGTGGCCCCCATGTCAAGAAGACGGCCATGAAGGAATGGGCGAAAGGAATCGACTGGTCAAAAACCGACAGGGAAATCGCGGAGGAGACAGGCCGTAGTTGTGGGGCCGTCTGGACGACTAGGAATCTGATGTTTCACGGAAAAACGCCGATGCCAACCCGCCGGCGCAAGGTGTTCCGGGATTGCAAGCCGCCAAGCAAGCTGGTAGGCCGCTTTGAAATGCTGTGGCGGGTGCTGGCAGGACCCGAGTTGGTAAAGGAATTCCGCTTTCACCCGGTTAGGAAATGGCGGGCCGACTTCGCCCATCTGCCGAGCCGGACGCTCATCGAGATCGAGGGCGGCATCTACGTGAACGGTCGCCACAACCGGGCAGGGGGATTTGCCGCCGATTTAAAGAAATTCCTGGAGGCCGCGCTGGCGGGGTGGCGTGTGGTAAGACTCGGGCCAAACGAGCTGACGGCGAACTATGTCGGGCGGTTGGTTTCCATGGTGTCCGGCGGCTGAAAATCGCCACAAAACACAATAACCGCCACAAAACCGCTGTTTGCTTTACACCGCTTTACACTTGCTGTTAGATAGGAACTGGGGATATCTCGGGAGCTTTGTAATATCGCAACTCGTTCACCATCAATACTTTGCAAATCTGGAAAAGCGCCAGAACTAACAAAACTTTTCTGTTATTTCGTGCAAAAAAAGTGTAAACCTGAAAAAACACCTTTCACATGATTTGGAGGGGGGTGGGGAGACCCGAGGACTTTGTCACCCCGCTTAATAGATTTCCTCCTCACAATCAACGGGTTACGACGCGTTCAAACACTCGTTTTGTCGCCAATCTATCAACCGTGTCCCGTTAGACAACGTCGAATCAGCCCCTTCGCTCGCCACCATTCGGCAGCGACCCGGGGTATTCCCAACACTGCGCAGTTTCTGCTTGGTTGGCTGACCACCTTGGGCTAAAGGTCTGTCATGACCAATACACCCAGAGAAGTGCCAAGCCGGGTCGCATTTACCCCTGGACAACGACCGGTCGTGTACCCTCCAAAACCCGACCGTTTGTAGAACAAAACGTTCGATTCGTATGAATTCCAAAATGAAGTCTATTATCGCGGGGATTGGATTAGCGTCCGTTACAATACTAGCATCCTGCTCGACGCGCCTAGCGACCATGAATTATTCAGGTGACGGCAGCATACGAGTGCGCTCGGGTGGCGCGGTAATTGGGGGTGGCGGCTACGAGGTCAAATTCAAACAATTTAAGTTGGATCGCCCGAATCATTTGACCTACCACTTCACAGGCCTTCCAAAAACTGATTCCAAATTTAAAGTCGATTTTGCGATTGAAGGTCAACAGAATTGGGTTGATCGCAAATACTTCAACCAATGCAAGGGGAACCCACCTTTTCTTTTGCATTACCCCAAAATGATTATTGATGATTTGCAGGGCAGCATGACAATTGCATTGCGAGATTCGAAAGGCCATGTCTTGTTCAATATTCATCACAAGCTTTCAGAGTATGGATGGCATTCGAATTCAGAAGGCCTGTCATGGTTGTATGATAAAGAATGGAAGATGGCTTTTACCCCCGAAAATGGAACTGAATATATTCTGGAGGTGGACATCAAGCCCGATGCCATTCTAAAAACCAATGACGGATATGTTCGCCTTCAGGGGGGTGGTCACGAGGGATGGGCAATCGGATTCTGACCTATGCCACCAGTTTCGACAATCAAAGTCACAGACACCCCAACTTAGTCAATGTCGGAAAAGTCAAG
This sequence comes from Luteolibacter sp., assembly GCA_044351705.1. Taxonomy (GTDB): domain Bacteria; phylum Verrucomicrobiota; class Verrucomicrobiia; order Verrucomicrobiales; family Akkermansiaceae; genus Luteolibacter. The sequence goes on from JBILFE010000477.1 coordinate 3,130, forward strand.
AAATCGAACAAGGAGTGGATGGCAAGCCGCCTCAAGCTCCTCACCCACCCCGCTGAATCACCCCAACCACGCGGCCGCCATCACAAAAACGTCTAGCTCCAATACCCCAACTCGATGCCATTGCCCGGAGTCCACCCTCAGGAATACCAGAGAATCGCTGACTTGCTCGGGATCAGTCTCCAGTGCGTTTGGGATCTGGCCAATTACCCAGACGAAGCGAGAACGTCGCTCTCAGTAGCGCAGGTCATCGATCTCGCCAGAGCAACCGGGTTGACCGTGACCGAGATTGTGAACGAAGAAAGACTTGAATCCGCTGAGCCGCTGACGCACGAGCAGATTTCGATTCTCATGCGGGCAGCAATAGTGGATGGACAATCCACCATGGCAGAGTTTGAAGATCGAGTAGGGTGGAATTTAGCCGAGGCGATCGAAACACCGGACAGGCTTCTTGACATCTACAACTGGGATGGGCTTTCAGATGTCGCTGGGGCACTTGGATTTAATCCTTGGAGCATCCTACCGCCAGATGCAAAATCAGCTAACAAGTCGTCGCTGCCGACCGGCATGAACCCCACAACATCAACCCCAACCGCCCTGCCCTGACCAGGC
>JBILFE010000479.1:0-3734 GCA_044351705.1 Luteolibacter sp.
CGTCGGACTGGAAATTGGCACCAGCAAAACCTGCATCGTCGTCGGTGAAGTCAAACCCGATACCGCCGTGAAAATCCTCGGCATTGGCACCACCAAAACCGCGGGTGTCCGCAAGGGCGAAGTCTATGATTTTCCGCAAGCCAGTGCCTGTCTCAAAGACGCCCTGCTAAAAGCGGAAGATGCCAGCGATGTGGAAATCGGCAGTGTCTATCTCGCCGTGACCGGTGCCCACATCCAGGGCATCAACAGCCGCGGCACTTTCCGCTTGCCGGAAGGACAATCGATAGTGGCTCCCGAGCATGTGGAGGAAGCCAGGACCATCGCGCGTGATATCAACATCCCGCCGGATCATGTCCACCTGCATCCGATCATCCGCAACTATTTGCTAGATCACCTCGAGCACAAGACCAGTCCCATCGGCCTCTATGGCAAGACCGTTGAGGCGGACTTCCACATCGTTCACGGCATCGGCCCGCGCATCCAAAACAGCATCCGTCTCGTCCGCGAAGCCCTGCTCGAAGTCGATGACATTGTCTTCTCGCCCATCGCCACCGCCCAGATGGCCCTCGATCATGAACAACGCGAGCGCGGCGCACTCGTCATCGATATCGGCGGCGGCACCACCGATTACGCCCTCTATCTGGATGGCGCCATTGCCGCCTCCGGATGCATCCCGGTCGGCGGCGATCATGTCACCAATGACATCCACCTCGTCACCGGCCTGCCATTTTCCAAATCGGAAAAACTCAAGATCGTGGAGGGCGACGCCTCGGCCGATGCCGCCCGCTCGGTGGGTACCGCCAGGCTCGTCGATGACCGCGGCTTTGCAGAAGTCGAGGTGCGGCGCAGCATTCTCAACGAAATCATCCGCCAGCGCCTCGAAGAAACCCTCCGCCTGGTCCGCCAGCGGCTGCCGGAAGATTCCGTCAAGTCCATCGGCGCGGGCATCTTCCTGACCGGCGGCACGAGTCTGATGCGGGGCTTCAGCGAACTGGCCTTCGATGTCTTCGGGCGCGACATCTATCGGCCAGAGCCGCCGGAAATCAGCGGCGTCCAAGCCAGCTTCAAAGACCCGCATTACGCCACCGCCATCGGCCTCATCCGCTACGCCCAAATCCTTGAATCCGAGCGCTCCGCGCCGCCCGGATTTCTCGGCAAAGTCAGCCGCCTGTTTTGGCCCTTCGGCAAATAAGCCACCACTCCACCTCTCCACCCCTCCACCTCTCCACCACTCCACCTCTCCACTTCTTTACTTCTTTACCTCCTCACCTCCACCACCCCATGATTCCCTATCATCGCCACCAGCAGTTGACCATCCCCAGCACCGCCGTGAAAATCATCGGCCTGGGCGGGGCGGGTGCCAACATGCTTGAGCGCATCGCCCTGGATGGCACCGAAGGTGCGGCCCTGCTCGCTATCAACACCGATGTGCGCACCCTCGCCGCCTGCGTCGCCGGTGACAAAATCCAACTGGGCCGGGACCTAACAAAAGGGCTGGGTGCCGGCGGCGACCCCGAGCTCGGGCGGCAGGCCATGCTTGAGGCGGAGACTGAGATTCGCGCCGCGCTGCGCGGGCATCGGATTGTTTTCCTGTGTGTGGGACTGGGTGGGGGCACCGGTTGTGGCGCGGCTCCCCTCATCACCCGCATCGCGCGGGAAGAAGGCGCTTTCGTCGTGGTCTTTGCCACCATGCCATTTGCCTTTGAGGGCCGCCGCCGCCGCGAGCAGGCCGAAACCACGCTCAATGAACTCGCCGTGCTCGCCAACGCCCTGGTCACTTTTGATAACAACCGCATGGGTGAACTCGTGCTTGCCAAGCAGGGCATCCATGATGCCTTTGCCGCCGCGGATCACATGGTTAGCAACTCGATCAAAGCGGTCATCCGTCTGGTGATTCGCCCGGGCATCATTAACATCGGCCTCGACGACCTGATGAGCGCCTTGCGGACCAATCGTTCACGTTGCCTCTTCGGCTCCGGCATTGCCAAAGGCAAGGACCGCGCGTCCTGTGCCCTGCGCAATGCCCTTGCCAGTCCGCTGCTCGATCAAGGCACCCTGCTCAAGGAAGCCCAGACCGTGCTGGTTCACTTGTCCGGCGGTGAGGACCTGACTTTGTACGAAGTCGAATTATTGATGCAGCGGCTGCAAAAATTCGTGCCGGAAAGCGCGCATATCCTGTTTGGAGCCGTCATTGATCCAGCCATGGGCGACAACCTATCCGTCACCCTCATCAGTGCGCTGCCGGAGGATTCTCTCGCCGCCGCTCCCCGTGACGCGATCTTCACCCCCACTGCAAATCCAGCCCCCGATCCCACGCCCGGCCTGGAAGAAGAAGCAGCGCCAAGCGTGCCAATGGGCACCCCGCCGCCCGCTCCGGACAGCTTGTTAGAAAGTCAATCCGGCAAGCCGGCGGGTGCCAAATCCCGGCGCGCCGCCGGCGCTGCTGCCGCCGTTCCATTGCTCTTTGGTGAAGATCATTCCGACGCGTCACCGCCACAGGACCTAACCGAAAGCCAGGCGGCGCATCTAACTGAAACGCCGGCGCCTTCCCTAACAGAGCTGCCACCTGATGCGGATGTTGTTGGGCCGGCGGAAGAATCCGAACCCGCGGAAATGCGCTCACCCTTTGGCCAGCCAACGGTTTTCAAACCGGGTAAGCGTGCGCATCTGACCAGCTCTCCGGCATGGGAAGCCCCCGCCGCCGCCGAACCGGACGCGCCTCAAGATGTGCCATCCGTGCCATTCATTGCGGAGCATGACTGCCAGCCCGAAGCCACCTTCCAAGCGTCGCCCTACGATCAGGCCATGCCTGCCGCCGCCGTTGATCCGGAAACCCTCAAACTCAAACTCGACGTCAAATCCCCGGCCCCGCAAAACGAATTTGCCTTCGATTCATCGCCCCGCGGCCGCTTCGAAGGCCAAACTCCAAATGTGGTCGATGGCGAGGACCTCGATCTACCGCCGTTTCTGCGGAAGAAAAAATAGGGCGTTCATCAATGTGACAAAATTGTCACATAACGGGGTTTCCACAATCGCCCCGCCTGAGCCTAGCTTGCCCGTGTCCGCACTTCAGCGGCACAAACCAACCAAAAAAAGACATGCGCAAGCACCTCATGCTCCTAGCCCTGCTCGGCAGTGGTACCATCCAGTCCCACGCCGAGGCCACCGGACTGTTCACCGGCAACACCTATGACGGTGACACCACCTATGACAAACTCTGGTCCTTGTTCACCCTCTACAAGGACGAGTCCAATCCCATCCTCCAGGAATTCTCGCTGCAAGGCCGCTTGCAAGTCCAATACGCCGACGGTGACTCCAACGGTCACTTCGATATCGAAGACTTCAAAAATGGCAGCGCCGCCAATGAACAAACGGTCTGGGGCGATAAATTCGAAGCCCGCCGCGCCCGTCTCGGCTTCAAATCCAAGTGGTTCCAAAACTGGAAATTCGAAGGCCAGATCGATGCCGATACCACCGACGGACCGAATGAATTCTATCGGGACATCTACGACCTCTATCTAACCTATGCGCCTAGCGACGCGTTGAATGTGACGGTGGGCAAGACCAAGGTGAAGTTCGGCCGCGAGCAGGAAATTTCCTCCAAGGAAATCCTTACCTTCGAGCGCAGCCTCGTTTCCAATCTGTTTTTCCCGGGAGAACTCACCGGCATCATGGTCAACGGCAAGGGCCTGGCCGAACATGTGTCCTACGAACTGGGCCTGTATGGCAGCGAG
>JBILFE010000480.1:0-3729 GCA_044351705.1 Luteolibacter sp.
CGGGGTGACGACCACCACGTGATCGACGCCGTGTTTGGAAAACTCTTCCCAGTAGCGTTTTTCCCAGGCTGCGGTCCGGCTGCGGCGTTCATCCTCGGTGAGTTTCTCCCACGCCGGCATGCCGATGGCGCGGGCCAAATCCCGGTCCGCCAGGCGGATGGCCAATTCCTCCCAAAAGCTTTCGTTGCGGAATTCATCGTAGCATTCGTGGTAAAACAATCCTTCCTCAACTTCCGGTTTCACTTTGAACCGCTGGCTTTCCTCATCAAACTCGATCCACGCGGCCAGACCGGAATGACCGGCCCGCTCGAGGATTTTGTTTTCAAGCGCCTCGAAGGTGGCCACCTGGAGGTCTGCGGACTCCTTTTGATTCCATGACGCGACATTTGAAGCGAGGCAGACCATTTCGACGAGTGTTGCAAGTTCTTGATCCGATAAGCGTAGGTGCATTGGTAGCGGAAGCAAACCACGGTTATGGGCTGATCGCAAGTCCGCAACACTCCGTGCTTGAATTCTACCTGCCAACTGGCAGAGTCGCGGCGCGCCGCATGGGTAGCTCAGCGGTAGAGCAACCGGTTTACACCCGGTCGGTCGGGGGTTCGATCCCCTCCCCGTGCACCCGCCCGGCTGGCCAAGGATATTTTATCCGTTTGCGCCATCTTGGCTTGGCTTGGGGGTGTGAATCTGGAATGTATGCGGCATGCGCGCGTTGCTGTTGGTTTTGTGCCTTGCCCATTTTACAGCCAAGGCTGCGGCGGAGCCATTGACAGCGTCAGACCGCGAGGCCTTGCTGGAGAGTCTGGATAAACTCCGTGGGATCGTCACCGAGCGGGTTGATGCGCGGTTCCGTGCCGCCATTGTCGCCTATCGTGGTGCCATGGTCAGTGAGGGGGCCGCGCTTGAGTTCTATCTGAAATGCGTGGAGAAGGTGAGGTTTGAGGACCAGTATAAAAAGGCGGCGGATTTCCGCGAGTGGAAGAAAAAGGAAGATGCCCGTCTATCGGAAACGAGCCTGAGACGGGCGTTGGTGTATCAACTGCGTTGGCTGGTACTGACCTTGCAGGCCGCCTCGGAAAATGCGGAGCGGCCGAAAATCGTCTCCGAAGCGCAGCAGCAGGTCGATGAGTTGCTGCACGATGCGGCAACGCTCACGAGTCAGTCGGAGATTTTGTCACAGAATGTGATCGGCACGGTTTTTGCCAAGGCCTACGAGGTGGGTGCTGTAGATCTGGAGCAATGGGCATATACGCCGCTGAGCGTGGGCGAGGTGTACGAGCAAATCATCCTCCCGCAGTATCGCGCCGCGGGTGATACCAACGCGTTGCGGGCCTGTTGGATCAAACGCATCATGCAGGAAGGCGTGTTGCATGAACCGTCGTCGGCGAAGGTCAGGACCAACAGTCGCGCGCTATCGCCGGATGCGGGCCGATCATCCGACATGAAGAAATTTCTGGCCGAGACCCAGCCGTCGTTGCAATGGTTGATGGAAAAGGACCTGTTCCGTTATGGTGACCAACGCGGTGCGGCTGTCCGCATGCTCGCCCACATCGAAACACACCTCACCCACCCCAATGTCCGCGATTGGGGGGACGAATTAAAAGCGATGCTCGCCCCGCAGGAGTCCGCCTATCCAGCGGTGGTGCCCCCGCCGCAGCCGGTGCGCAAGGCAGCGCCCAAGACGGCGCCCTGACCCGAGCCGGCGCGGCCGGCGGCTGGATTTCGCGGCGCATCATTTTCCGGCACTCGTGGAAATATTTTCCGTGCCAGGCGGGCCGATTCATGGTTTGACAGGTGTGCCCATGACTGCCGCCGCCATCCGCCAAAGTTTCCTGGATTTTTTCCGTGAAAAGCAGCACACCGTTGTGCCGTCCGCCTCGCTGCTGCCGCAGTCGCCGGGCTTGCTGTTCACCAATGCCGGGATGAATCCGTTTGTACCGTATTTCCTCGGCGTGGAAAAAGCCCCGTACGACCCGCCGCGCGCGGCCGACACCCAGAAATGCATCCGCGCCGGCGGCAAGCACAACGACCTCGAGGACGTCGGCCACGACACCTATCATCACACGTTTTTTGAAATGTTAGGCAATTGGTCCTTCGGCAACTACTTCAAGCAGGAGGCGATCTCGTGGGCCTGGGAGCTCGTCGTCGAGCGCTGGGGCTTGCCTGCCAACCGTCTCTACGCGTCGGTCTATGCGCCCAAGCCCGGCGACCCCGGTGAATTCGACCAGCAATCCTGGGACATCTGGGCAGCTTTGTTTCGTGCCAAAGGCTGTGATCCGGCCATCCATATCGTCCATGGCAGCGTCAAGGACAACTTCTGGATGATGGGCGAAACCGGCCCCTGCGGCCCGTGCTCGGAGCTCCACGTCGATCTAACGCCAGAGGGCAAGTCCCAAGGCAAGCTCGTCAACAACGACTCCGACCTCTGCATCGAAATCTGGAACCTCGTCTTCATCCAATACAACGCCGAGGCCGATGGCACGTTCCGTGAGTTGCCCGCCAAGCATGTGGACACCGGCATGGGCTTCGAGCGCGCCTGCTCGATCATCCAGGGCACCCAGGGCTTCACCGATTTTTCCAGCAAACCTAGCAACTACGCCACCGACGTTTTCCAACCGCTGTTCCGCAAGTTGGAAGAACTCAGCGGCAAGATCTACACCGATATCTATCCGCAGCCCGGCGCGGACCGCGCGCTGTTTGCCGATGATCTGAAAACGGCCATCGCTTTCCGCGTCATCGCCGATCACTTGCGCACGCTCTCGTTCTCGATTGCCGACGGCATCCTGCCTGGCAACAATGGCCGCAACTACGTGCTGCGCCGGATCTTGCGCCGCGCGGTGCGCTACGGCCGCCAGCTCGGCTTTTCCGGCGACAAGCCGTTCTTCGGCGCGCTGGTCGGCGCTCTGGTCACCCAAATGGGCGAGGTCTTTCCCGAGCTGTTAGCCCGCCAGGACGCCATCCGCAGCACCCTCGAACAAGAAGAAGCCAGTTTCAACCAGACCCTGGACCGCGGGCTCAAGCGCTTCGATGAGGCCGTGGCACCCCTTCCTGGGGTGGCGCACGCTTCCAGCGTGCCAGGTTCCGCATCCTGCGGAACCTCTTCCCCCAAATGCGCCGAAGGTGCCCGCTACTCCAAGCGCGATCTCCCCCATTTTGAGCGCCCCTGGGGCAAATACAGCATCACCTTCAGGACCCAGGATCATCTGGAGTTGCCGGATTCCTCCCGCCAAGCCGTCCTCGACGCTATCCTTCATTTTCACGGCTCACGCTACATCCTGTTTGCCGCAGTGGTCATGCCCGACCACGTGCATCTGCTCATCGAACCCAAACCCAAGGAATATGATGCCGAAGGTCATCCGATCTTCTGGTCGCTTGGCGAGTTGATGCATTCGATTAAGTCCTTCACCGCCAAAGTCATCAACCAACATCTTGGCCGCAGCGGTGCCGTCTGGCAGAAGGAATCCTATGATCACCTCATCCGTTCCGATGCGGATCTGGGTGAGAAGTTCGACTACATTGTCACCAATCCGCAGCGGTCGGGGCTAACGGAAATAGCTCCCTATCCGTTTGTTTGGTCACGCGGCTGGAGTGAAACCTCGCTTGAACAATTGCGCAGGGAGGCACAAGACCTTCCGCAGGATGCGGTGGGCTCCGCGGTGGCGGTGGATGAAGACCTGCCGCAGGATGCGGCAGGAGGCACGCTGGAAGCGTGCGCCACCCCTACCCCTGGAA
>JBILFE010000022.1:0-12916 GCA_044351705.1 Luteolibacter sp.
CTGGCCATCCACCTCCACCTTGTCTTCGTAGCGCATCACTTCGAAGGACCAGATCTTTTTAACGGCTTGCCACGCGGTGGTGGCAAGCATGGAGAAGCGCTCATAATACCCCGGCTTATCCGCTGTCGGGGTGTGCTCGATCACCCAACGCTTGACCAATTTGCGCTGCGCCGCGACGGCCTGTTCGAGGCGCTGGATCATGGCGATCTTTTCGCTGGTGTGGGCCCGTTGCTCATTGATGAGGCTGTAGCGCGGATCGTCAGAACTGATCGCTGCCGCGCGCGCCTCAAGCTTGCCCAACTCGGCGTTGCCGCTGGACAATTCATCCTCGAGCACATTCTCCCATGCCCACAGGCGCTCCCGCGGCACACCGAGGGACTCGAGCATCTTGCTGCGCTGCTGCGGGCTGGTGGCCTCAATGAGCGTCCGGCGGTCTTGATAGGCTTTCACCACGACGTCTTCCAATTGCAGCAGGCTTTCCAGCCCCTCGGTGAGTGTCTGCAAGGCGTCAACGCGGCTTTCCGCGACGTCCAGGCGATACCTGGCCAGTTCCAGGCCTGGAGGTTCCTCGGCGGCGGCGGCAGCATTGAGCGCGTCCACGGCGGCTTGAGCCTGGGCCCGGGTGGTCATCGCCGTTTTGAGGCGTTTGGCAACTCCATCGAGTTCCTTGCGGATGGACTGCTTGCGCTCTTCGGAGCTCTTGTTGATTTTCGCTAGATCGTCATCACTGAAATGGCTGCTGGCCTTGACGGCCTTGACTTGGCGTTCGAGCAACGCCAGATCGGATTTGGCGCCAGCCATCCGGTCCTTGAGGCTGCTGATCATGTTTTGGGTCAGGCCGGCGCGCACAGCTAACAGACGCGAGCGGACGTGGGCGGACTCAAGCCGCCACTTGGCCGCTTCGCTGGTGTCGCTGTTGGCCTTTTGAACCTCGCCGAGCGCACTATTCTCATTGTCCTCCGCCACTTTGGTTTGCGCCATGATGCTGCCAAGCAGCCGTTCATGAATGGATAAGGATGATTCGTAGGAGGAAATGTTGGCCTCGATCGCATCGCGCTGGTTGAGCAAATCATCGAGCATCAACAGCGAATAGGGCGGCTTTTTCTTGAAGCCGGTCCATGCCGCTTCTTCGGCGCGGGATTCGGCAAGGGCCTTGCGGGCGTCCTCGACGGCGGTGAAGGACTTGAGCGCACTGGTGGTGATTAAAATCACTTGTCCCAGGTCGTTGCAGCGGTCATTGAACTCCGCAGCACTCACACCCTGCGGCAGGGTGGTGGCGGCCGCGGGAGCTTCCAATCGCGACAGCGCGTTGCGGGCGTCCTGTTGCCATTGGGCGAGCCGCGTGCGAGCGTCCACCGGCTTTTCGCTGGTCGCGGCCTTGGCGGGCTCCAGGCTTTCAGCCACCTTTTTCAAGGCGGAAATCTGACCGCAGGCGACGGCTGGCAAGAGCGTGACAAGCAAACAGCAAACCAGGCATCTATGGAATATTTCCGATTTCATGAAGTGGGCGCTTGCCGGGTTAAGATCGCCCATACAGGTCGGTTCATGGCCGGAGTCTCACCTGCCCAGGCCGACGGATCAAGTGGAAACACACGAATCAAAAAGGCGGCGGGCAGCATGCCCAATGCTGTTTACTTAGCACATAACGAGGTGAAACCTCAGGTGTAGCGACAAGCGTTGGGTACGATAGACAAAAACAACCATGGATTACAGGATTTCACGGATCCGGAGCACGTTTCAGTCCTGTAGTTGGTGCCAGCAGCGCGCCGCTGTGAATTTCAGATTTGGCTTCGGTTGCGCTTGCCCCGCGGCGCAAGCGCGGCTAAACAAGCGCATCAAACGCCGATCTTTCAGCCTGCTTCTGGCCCTGCGATACCTCAATCCGCGCCGCGCCATGCTTTCGTCCTTCACCCTGATTTCCCTCATCGGGGTGATGTTAGGGGTGCTGGTCCTGGTGGTGGTCATGGCGGTGTATGCCGGCTTGGAACGCGACGTCAAAGGCCGCTTGCTCGGATTCACACCGCACATTCTCCTGCGATACCAACCCGCCGGCCTGGTTGAAAACTCGATGGCGGATTGGCGTGCAGCCGCTGCCACGGCGAAATCGTTGCCGCGAGTGTTAGCCGCAACGGCCTTTGTGGCCGACAATGTTATCATCGATGTCGGCTCATGGCAGCGACCCGTCATGTTTCGCGGCATTGACACCTCGGACCCCGCGCAGGTCGAGGGCATCGCCAAAATGCTCGACCTAACAAACCACCCGACCTCCTCGGCGGATCTCGGCATTGACGACCGGGTGGTCATTTCATCGCTCCTCGCCACGCAACTCCGCATCCAGGTCGGCGACAAACTGCGGCTGTACTCGACCCGCAATTTCGAGGAGGTCATGGCGGCCTACAAGGTCACAGAGAACCCACCGGTGCGCGACGCCTACGCCGAGGAGTGGAAAAAAGCCTGCGCGGCACTCACCGCCGCATGGCGTGAGGAGAATGGCAAGTTCAGCATCCCGATCCAAGTTTTGCAGAGCGAGGTGTACGCACCGCTTGACCGCATCCGCAATGAAAACATCCGCAAGCCCGAGCAAGAACACCTCGAAGGCATCCTCATCGCCATGGAATCAGCGGAAAAAGACGCCGCCGCCAAAACCTACCGCTTCACTGCGGATGCCAAAGCCACCATCGAACAAGGCATTGCCGACATCAATGCGACCGACCCTGAAAAGATGGACGCGGAGATCCTCAAAAGCCTCAAAAGCATTGTGCTGCCCAAGGAAGCCGTGGTCAGCGGCGTCTATCAAGCCTCGCAAATGGCGATCACCCCCGATCTCTTCGTGCCGCTGCCACTGGCCCAGGGACTCGCCGGCCTGGGCGACTCGGTGCAAGGCGTGGCGCTGCGACTGGATGACCCGTATGTGGCTGAACAAGTGGCCGCCGCCGCTCGCACCACCCTGGGTCCGGACTGGTCACTGCTCACCTGGGGCGAGCAATACCAAGGGTTCTTCGCCTTGATCAACCAGCAACGCGTCATGATGTATTTCGCGCTTTCATTCATCGTGCTGGTTTCCGCCTTCTCTATGATGGCCGTCATGTTCACCGTCACCATCCAAAAACGCCGCGAAATCGGCGTGATGAAAGCCCTCGGCGCCGCCCCCGGCCAAATCGTGCGGGTGTTTCTCTATCAAGGCATGATCCTCGGCGTCTGCGGTGCCGTCCTCGGGGTGGTTCTGGGTCGCGTGGTCATTCACTTCCGGGGGGAAATCCAGTTGACCTTCCGCGCGCTTGGCTTCGATCCCTTTGCGGCGTCCTTCACCGGATTCGGCAAACTCCCGGCCTATAACAATCCGCTGGAACAAGCGGTCATTGCCTTAATGGCCTTCATCCTATGTTCGCTGGCCGCCTTGGTGCCCGCCTTTTTTGCCGCCCGCAGCGACGCTGCCAAATCCCTCCGCAATCTCTGAGCCATGGAAATCTGGATCATCCGCAACGGCGAGAAAGCCGGCCCCATTCACGACTACGAAATTCGCCGCAGAATCGAAGCCCGCGAACTTACCCGCGACACCATGGCTTGGCACGACGGCCTGGACAGTTGGCGTCCGCTTGGCGAAATCGTCCTTTTCAAGGACGACTTCAATTGGGTGCACTTGGACAACCTGGATTCCACGCCGCTCCCTGGGCAACAACAGGACCTGTTCGATTCGCGACCGCCCGTGCCGGCACCGCCCAAGTTGATGCTTGGACGCCGCTTCTGGGCACGCTGGCTCGACCTCCATGTCTACATTGCCGTGTGGTGGCTTGGCATGTGGGCATCCGGTCGCAACATCGAGGCCGTGATGAACAACATTTGGGTCATGGTGGGGCAACTCGTGCCGTGGTTCATCGTCGAATCCGTTCTCATTCATCGGTTTGGCACCACCCCCGGCAAATGGCTGTTAGGCCTGCGCGTCACCAACACCGATGGCACCGCCCTCAGCCTGCCCGCCGCCACGCTGCGCTCGGTGCGCATTTTGATCGGAGGCATCGGCTTTGGTTGGCCCCTGCTCGCCCTGTTTTGCCAGGCCTTCAGCTTTTTCGCCGCCAAGCGCCTCGGCAAGCCATTGTGGGATCATGCCGGCGGCCACCACGTTCTAGCCAAACCCCTGGCAGCCTGGCGCATCGCCACAATGCTCGTTATTTTCTTCGCAGCCCTGCAACTCCAAATGGCCGTCATCTCCCCCTACGTCATCAAAAGTGCCGTCGAAGTCTTCCCCTTCCTCAAACAGGAATTGGAAAACAACCCGCCCTGGCACCTGCCGGATAGATCCACGGATTGATTTGGAATTTAGTGGGGGGAAGAAGAAGATCCTGCCGCAGGATGCGGCAGGCGACACGCAGGATGCGTGTGCCACCCCTCGTTACAACGCGGGGGGAAGAAGAAGATCCTGCCGCAGGATGCGGCAGGCGACACGCAGGATGCGTGTGCCACCCGGCTCACAACTCGCACTCGACGCTGTGGGCTTGTTGTTTGCGCCAGACTTCGAATTTGATTTTGCCTTTGCCGGCGGCCTCGCGGCAGGTCTTGAGCAGGGCGTCGAGCGAATCGGTCGGCTGGTTGTTGCAGCGCAGGATCACGTCGTTGGGCAGGAAGCCGGCCTTGGCGGCGGCGCTATCGTTAGGGACCTCGGCGATGCGGACGCCGGTTTCGGTGGACATGCCGGTGGCGGAGACTTCGCCGAGGCCGACGAGGTTTTTGACCGACGCGCCGAGCCACTTGACGAGCGCCTCGCTTCGGTTAGATGTTGGGGTGGCGGGTGGCGGTGCTCCGGCTTCTGGCAGGATTGGGGATTTGGCGAGGGCGCGGAGGGCGGGTAGTTGGACGCCGAACTGGTCCATCGGAAAATTCTTGAAGCCGAGGGCGAGGGCTGGCGAGCCGTCCTTGACGCGGTAGTCACCGATGGCCGGATTGACAAACATGGCGTCGCCCACGAGCGAGTGCTCGTCACGGCCGCTTTGCTCGCGCAAGCCTCCGGCCGGGGTCGGAGATGCCTGACCCGGTTGGTGCAGCAGGTTGCTATCAATTTCCTTGCCCCAGGGTTTGTTGACGCCGATGGGTTTGTAAGCGGTGAAGACGATATTGCGGCGGAAGATGTCCTCGCTGTCCTCATACCAGACGTGCGGATGGAACGAGTTCTTCACCATGATATTGTTTTCCACCGTGCGGAAAAATCCCTCGCGGTTTTTCAGGCCGCCATTGAGGCAAAGGTTGTTATAGATTTGGTAATTCGATGAACCGTCGTCGAGATCGATGTCCCAGCCGTGGTCGCAGCGCCAGCGGCTGTTGCGCAGGATGACCGGCAAAGCCGCATCCAATTTCGCCAGGGCGGGCCACTCCGGAGGTGGCGCCCCGCGCAGATTCCAATAGCGGTCGCGGCCCCAGGAATTGAACGACCCGTGGTCGCCGGTTTCCTTGACGGTATCGAACACATCGCAGAACTCGATGACATGGCCGCCCCAACAACCGTCGCCGATATTGATGCCGGCGCGGGAGGTATCATAGATGGAACAATGCCGCAGGGTGATGTTCATTGCCATCGCGATTTGCACCCCGGTGGCCTGCTTCTCCACCATTCCGACCGAGTGGATGAGCGAGTCGTCCACCAGGCAATCCGCCGGATAGTCGTCGGTCTTGGGTCCGGGGGCCTTGTCCACGGAGGCGTATTTCTGTTGCTGGCGGTACTCAAAGAGCGGGTTGCGCACGGCCTTGGGATCACCGACGAAGGCGACACCCGACGCGCCGCAGTCGTGGATATGGCAAGCACGGATGGTGACGCGCCGGTTGTAGCTGCTGACAAACACGGCATTGCCGCCAAGTTGGTCGAACTCGCTATCAGCCAGAACGCAGTCCTCGGCACCGGTGAGCATCAACGCACCGCCCCGATAGACGGTCCAGTCACTGCGCAGCAACGGCTCCTTGGTATCCATGAAGGTGCGGGCCGCATGCCGATAGATGAACCCGCGCAGCGTGACATTCTTGACCGGCATTTCCCGCGTGCCCTTGAATTCAATGAGAGTCCGCAAGCGCACGACCTCGACGCCCGCCTTTGCCAGATCAACGCCGGCGGCCGGCTGATAGTATAGTGTGGCGGTCTTGGTGTCATGGAACCACTCGCCCGGAGCATCGAGTTCCTCGAAAATGTTTTCCACATAGCGGAACTTCGGGTGCATGCCCATCTGGCGGTTGTTCTGCCAGCCGCCCTCGTAGGATAGTTCGCCGTTGGGTTGTTTGCCGGTGATGCGGTAGGAATAGCCCCCCCAATTCGCCACGTGCATGGCGTGCATGTATCCGTTGGTGGGATCCTCCCAGCGGGTGGCGCGTTGTGGGCTGAAAGCATCCGCGGCAAAGCCGAAATACGGATGCACCTTGGCATCGTAGTTCGGGTAACGGGCCATGCATTGCCTGCTGCCGTTGATGAACAATTGTTCGATGTTCAAGCCGGCCGGGACCGCCGCCTTCATGATCCCGTCGCGATGAGCTTCCCACTTCAGGTCCAGTTTCATCCCGCCACTGATGACCACGGATTCACCCGGCGCCGCCGCGTAGGTGGTGCCGGAATCCTGCGCCGTGAAAAGCACTGTCTCTGGCAGATAGTAAGTTCCGGCATGGAGCCATACCTTTGCTTGCTGGCGGCGCGCCGCCTGCTGCGCGGCGCCCAACGTCGCCATGGGTTGCTGCGCCGTGCCGGGATTGGCGTCGTTGCCAGCCGGGCTCACGTGCAGGTCTCCAGCCAAAGCTGCCGGCACCGCCAACAACGCGCCGAGCCACACCCACCTGCAAACCCATTTTTTCGTTAGATTGGCCATTGATCACACTGAGGTCACTGATTGATTTTGGATTTTCGTGGTAGGCGCGTTCGTGAGAACGCGGAGGGAGGAGGTGAAGCGGACCAAGACTACCACTGAAAAGAACTGATTACACTGAGAGCACTGACTTATCAGAGAATCATTTTTGATCTGTGGTTCGCTCCCCCATCAAAAAACCTTTGCTAACGCTTACAGCGCTTTGCCTTGCAGTTTCAGGTCGAACGACTTGAATGCCACGCCACGCTGGAAGCCATGGGAAATCTCGATGGTTTGTTTGCCCTTGTTGAGTTTGAGGTCGGGGCCCTTGGCGGTTTGCCACAAACCGGTGGTGTATGGCAGGTTGATGGCAATTTTCTCGCCGGGAGGGGTGCCGCCGAGGACCTGCACACTGACCACTTGTTCGAGGTTGGCAGTGGCCACCTTGAGCTCAAGGCTGTATGTGCCGGCTGCGGGCACATCGACCTCATAAGTGACCGACGCGCTCTGCATATGGGCTTGGAAATGCACCTGCTTGCCACCCGTGACGCAATCATGCAGACACACCCCCGCCGTCTGCGCACCACCATAGCTGGTGACACCGGCCATCTTGGCAAAGGCGGCTGCGTTCACATGGATGACACCGGGAACCGGGGTGTAGGTCGGCTCAGGCTTGACGGTGACGGGTGCCGCTTCCGGGGCTTTCGCGGGTGTGGCAGCGGGTTTGACCACGCCGGGTTCCGCGTCCATCTCTTCGGGCTTGAGCGATGCCGTTAGATCCTTGGCGGTGGCGGGCGCCTGATTGAGGGTCTTGGCCACGGCCAGCACCGCGGCGGCTTGGTCTTTGTTAGCCGCGACCGACGAGGCGAGCCAACGCAGGTGCTCGACCAGCGAGAAGACATCCGCACGTGAACGGGATTCGACACAAGCGACAAACTCGGTGCCACCCATGCCTTCGAGTTTGGAGACCTGCCAGCCGCGGCCATAACCGACCTGCCAAGTGCCATTGACATCCTTGAAGGCGACGCAGGCATGGGCCGGTTGGCCGACGCCGATGGCGGGGATGCCCCACGCCTGACAAATGAAGACGGACCACGACGAGCGCGGGCCGCATTTGCCGCCACCTGCGAACACCGCCTTGTAATCAACATGGGAAATCGGTGAGTTGCGGCGCCACATCTGACTGGTGGTGTCCACCACCTTCTCATTGATGAGATAGTCCGGCCGCCAGGCGCGGATCATTTCCCGGCCCCACGTCAGGTCCGCCTCGGAGGCTCCCGATGACACCACGAATTGCAGGTCCCACACCGTGAGCTTGTCGAAGCTGGGGAACAATTCCTTGTTGGCGTGGGCAGCTTTGAAATATTTGTAACGCACCACCGGATCACTCGGCGGCTTTTGTTGGCCGGAGCCGGGCGCACCCGTGCCGGGCGGACGCAACGCGGCGGCCATCGCCAGCTTCAGCGGCATGCCCTGCTTCGAGTCCGGGTCAGCCAGATAGATTTTTTTCCAGATCTCCAAGGCGCCGGTGGACAAGCCCCAACTGTTATCTTCCCTGGCGCCGAGGCTCAGCGGCGTGGCTGCCTCGAGGTACATGTCCATGACCTGGCGGTCTTTCAGCAGCCATGTTAGGAATGGCTTGTTGGCCGCATCCGCCTTGGCAAAGGCGCCGAGTTTGTCGGGGCCGGCTTTGGCGATGAGTTGGCGTTGGGCCAATGCCGGCGCGACGACCGGATCCTTGAGCAGGGCGGTCAACGCGGTTGGCGTGAGTTTGGCCGGGTCGCTTGGCACTTTCTGGCTGAGCCAGGTGGAGAGGTTGGTGCAATAGCCGGCGAATTCGCCGCTGTTGATGGCCGCATCCAGATCCTTGGCGTTGGGTTCCCAGGCGTGGAGCTGGGCTGGAAGCGAGCAGAGCAGGGTACAAGCCATGAGCGACTTGAGGGTTCGACGACTGTTGGTATTCATGTGTTTCGGTGCGTGCACGGGCATCAAACGCCGGCCATCCGACCGGTCTTTCAACTTTTTTCCGGGGCATTGCAGGCGCGTTGGTGGGCGATGCCCGACGATGCTGGGCAGGGACGTCCCTCCGGGGCGTCCGGTGGGGACGAGGCCGCAGTTCTCTGCGGCACCATCACTCGCCGCATTCCACGCGGAGACAGGCCGACGACTGGATTGAGGGTTTCCAGCCTGTGGTTGGGTGCATCGGACTAACCAAGCCGCCGTATGCCCGTCGCCGCCGGACCGTTTGGAAAACGGTCCCTGCCAGTGGATTCGACCTGACAAATGCAATAGCCCATGAGTGCTAAGAAAACAGATGTGGGCGTGACGCCCGCACTCCTTGAAAATGCGCACGCCTGCATCATCTGAACCCATAACATCCGATGGCCGGAGGCCAACGGATGTTACTTGGCTTTCAGATCGAACGACTTGAGCGCGACGCCGCGTTGGTAGCCGGCGTTGAGCCAGATTGTCTGGCTGCCCTTGACGAGTCTGATATCCACTGGCTTGGTCACCTGCCACAGGCCGGCAGTCCATGGCAGTTCCATCCAGACGTGCCCGTCCTGAACGGTGCCCACGCTGAATTCCCAAATGGTGGGCCCACCCGTCGCGCCGCTGCTATCGAGTGTATGCAGGCGCACGAACTGGGTCGTCACTTGCGGGAAATCCTTCACGTAGTCGGCCCCGATGGTGGTTCCTTCGATGAGGGTTTTCCATTCCTCGCCAGCCTTGTATTCAAGGACAAACTTCGAGACTTTGCTATACGCACGCTCGTCGATCATGACCGTGCTGATGGGAGTGGGCTTGCCCAGATCGAACTCAAGGAAGCAGTTCTCCACGCCCATACTGCACGCCCAGCGGGTGCTCGGACTGTTGTCAATCATGAACTGCGGTCCCAGATCCTTGACCTGATTGCGAAACACGTTGGAGGCGGTCGCGCTCTTGATCGGGGCCATCGCCCCGAACGATCTAACTGAAAGACCCTGTCCGCTGTTGATGGTGGCGACCTTGGCGGTCAGCTCATAGATGCCGGTGGCAGGGACTTCGATTTTATAGCCGGCCCAGCACGACGCCATGCCCTGCGGGAAAAGCAACTGCTTGCCGCCGGTGGTGCTGTCAATGACACTCACGCGCGGTTCGCCACCCCAGAGGGTGATGCCACCGGTCTCAAAATAACTCGGACCCTCGACGTGGATGACGCCGGGAACCGGCTTGTACGGCGGCTCGGGTTTGACGGCGGGGATGGCTGCGGCCGGGGCTTTAGCCGCGACGACGGCACCGGAATCGGCATCCATCTCGCTGACCTTTTCCGATGCGTCCAGATCCCGCTTGGTCACCGCCAACGCCTGGGTGATGCTCTTGGCGACGGCCAGCACGGCGGCGGATTGTTCCTTGGCCGGCAGGGCCCCCGCCAGCCAGCGCATGTGTTCGACCTTGCTGAAAGCGGTCGTGAGCAAGCGCGCCTCGGTGCCCTCGACGAATTCGCCGCCGGACATGCCTTCGAGTTTTGAGGCGTTCCAACCTCTGCCGTAAGCGACCTGCCAATGGCCGTCCTTGGCCTTGTAGGCGACGCAGGCATGTGCGGGTTGGCCGACGCCGATGGCGGGGATGCCCCATGCCTGGCAAATGAATACAGACCACGACGAGCGCGGGCCGCATTTGCCGCCGCCGTCTAACACGGCGCGGTAGTTCACATGAGAAACCGGCGAGTTGCGGCGCCAGACACACGAAGTGGTGTCGACGACCTTCTCGTCGATTTTGAAAAGCGGGTTCCAAGTGTTGACCATTTCGCGGCCCCAGGACAAGTCGGCCTCGGAGGCACCTGAGTTGACCACGAACTGGAGGTCCCACACCGTGAGATTGTCGAAGCTGGGAAACAACTCCTTGTTAGCATGGGCGGTTTTGAAATACTTGTAGCGCACCACCGGATCACTCGGCGTTTTCTGCTGGCCGGAGCCAGGCGAACCGGTGCCGGGCGGGCGCAGCGCCGTGGCCATCGCCAAGCGCAGGTAGAGGCCTTGCCTCGAGTCCGGATCAGCCAGATAGATTTTTTTCCAAATCTCCAAGGTGTTTGTGGAAACCGACCAACTGTTATCGTCCCTGAACGCCATCTTGGTGGGGGTGGCCCCTTCCAAAAACATCTCCGTGACGGGCCGGCTCTTCAAGATCCACGTTAGAAACGGCTTGTTGGCCGCATCCGCCTTGGCAAACGCCGACAACTTGTCGGGGCCGACTTTGGCGATGAACTGGCGCTGGGCCAGCACCGCGGCGAGGGCCGGATTTTGCAGCAAGGCGGTGAGCGCCGGATGGGTGAGCTTGGTGGGATCGGCGGGCGTCTTCTGGCCCAGCCAGGTGGTTAGATTAGTGCAGTAGCCGGCGAATTCGCCGCTGCTGATGGCCGCGTCCAAATCCTTGGCATTGGGTTCCCACGCGTGAAGGTGGGTGCTGAGCGCGCCCAGAAGAAGCGTGCCGGCGACGAGAGACTTAAGCGAATGAAAGCTGGTTTTTTTCATGTATGGTGGATAATCGTCCAAGAAACGTGCGCCGCTGCGGCAATCTTTCGGGGATTTTGCAGGATGCGCAAAATCCTCGCTTTCACGGCCACCAGCGACCTTGGCTCGCACACGAGGTCAGCTGTTCGGATCCTGCCGAGATGGACAAGATTATGGAAGGGCTCAATGAACTTGTCGGACAACCGTGAGAGGTGACGCCACGCGTGTCTTTTGTTGTCTTGTCTCTTCTGTCTCGGAGCGCAGCGGTCTTCTGTCTTGCCGTCACTTCTTCGGATAATCCCCGCCGTCGCGGCTGCGCTGGACGGATTTGAGCCAGGTTTCCAACTCGGCCTTCATTCGCGCGACGACTTCCGGGTGCTCCGCGGTGAGGTCGTTCTTTTCATATAGATCCTTGGTTAGATCATATAACTCGTACTTGTCCCCGGGCGGGCGGCGGTGGAGTTTGTATTGGTTGTCGTTCCAGACGGCGGGGCCGTCTTCCAAGCCCATTTCGCCGTGATGCCAAAACCCGATGGGCGACGGGCGTTGTTTCATCTGGCCATCGATGAGCGGCAGCAGGCTGATGCCGTCGAGGGGTTTGACCTGGTTGGGCACCTCGATTTTCAAGATGTCCATGACGGTCGGATAGATGTCGCTGGTCACCGCCATGACATCGGTGATGACGGGTTTCTTGATGCGGGCTGGCCATTCGATGATGCCGGGCACGCGGATGCCGGCCTCCCACAGTTCGCCTTTTTTGCCGCGCAAGTTGCGATTGGAGCCGAAGGCGTCAGGGGCGGCGTTTTCATCCACCCAAGCGCCATTGTCGCTGTTGAACATGAGAAACGTGTTATCGGCGATGCCGAGTTTGCGCAAGCCGGCACGCAGGGTGCCCATGGCGCGGTCCACTCCGAGGATTTCACCATAGTAAGGCGAGCCGCCCGCGGCTTTAAGGTCGGCCTCGGTCGGTTTGAGCGGGACGTGCGGGCTGCCGAACCACACCACGGCGAGCACGGGCTTGTTCTGCTTCACCGTGGCTTCGATGAACTTGAGCGCGCGGCCGACGATGACATCGGAGCCGTCGCCGGTGGTTTTTTCCGGCTCCCCGTTGTGGCCGAACGTGGCGTCCGGCTCAAAATAGTTAGAGAGGGAAAACGACTCGTCGAAGCCGACATTGACCGGGGCGAACTCCTCGGTGTTGGCCAAGACCCGTCCGGTGCCGGGCTTGCCGCCGCTCAGATGCCACTTGCCGAAATGGCCGGTGACATAGCCGGCGGTCTTGACCGCTTGGGCGATGGTCATTTCGCCTTTGCGCAGGGTCATGCCCGGCCACAGGCAGTTCATGCGGTATGGATGGCGGCCGGTCATCACACTCGCCCGCGTTGGCGAGCAACTCGGGTGCGCCGAGTAAAACCGGTTGAAGCGCAGGCCGACCGCCGCCATCGCGTCGAGGTTGGGAGTTTGGATTTGCTTCAGGCCGTTGTAACTGACATCACCCCATCCCTGGTCATCCGTCATGCACAGCACGATGTTAGGCCGGTTGGCCTGGGTGGTGGCCGGCTCGGCGGCCGCCGCGCGGGGTGCGCTGGCCAAAGTGATTGCGGCCAAGGAGCC
>JBILFE010000483.1:0-3721 GCA_044351705.1 Luteolibacter sp.
TTCCATCATGTCAACATATCCGAATAATTGGGCGGCCGTCATACCGCTTGCCAATGAGGAGGCGGAGTTGCCGGAATTCGCCGCGGTGCTGCGCGGTGTGATGGATGCTGCTGGTGGAGGAACCATCTATTTTATTGTTGACCGGGCATCCAAAGACCGGACGTTGGAGTGTTGTCAGGAGTTGGCAAAGTTGGATTCAAGGATGATCACCAAATGGATCCCGCAAAACCGCAACGTGGTTGATGCCTATCTCAATGGATTCCGGGAGGCTATCAAGGATGGACATGAAATCATCATTGAGATGGATGGCGGCATGTCCCATGATCCGAGGGCGATTCCAGCATTCCTCAGGGCGCTCAATGAAGGTAATGATTGTGCCTTCGGCAGTCGCTATATCAACGGTGGCTCGATGGTGGATTCACCTTTCAGGCGGCGGCTTCTGAGCAAGGGCGGGACGTTGTTGGCCAGATGGCTGCTAGGCGCAAAACTGGCGGATATGACGTCCGGCTTCCAAGCGTTCAGGCGCTCGGTCTTGCTCAAGGTGGTGGACTACCCACTGCGTTCCAGAGCCCACTTTTACCAGACCGAACTGAGATATTTGCTGCGCCACCAGAAACTGATAGAAGTGCCGATTCATTACCGGGCGCCGTCGCCCCGGGTTTCCCATGGGGCGATTCGCAATTCGATGGCGGTTCTGGCCTATTATTTTGCCAAGCGCCTTGTCGGCAATTCCCCAACAATCTCATGAAAAATCATTCTGCCGCCACCGCGCTTGTTGTCACATCGATCAATGGCCCGAACCCTGCGATGCGGGCACTGGCGTCCGGATGTCTGGAAGCCGGTTGGGATTTTGTGGTGGCCGGGGATAGTAAGAGCCCGTCGGATTTTGCCGTCGATGGCTGCCGGTTTCTCTCGTTGGCCGCGCAGCAGGACAGCGGCTTTGCATTGGGCCGCCTTTGTCCGCAGCGATCCTATACCCGCAAGAACCTCGGCTACCTTGCCGCGATGCAGGCCGGCGCGCGGGTGATCGTGGAGACAGACGACGATAATCATCCGCGGCCGGAGTTCTGGGCGACGCGTCAGGCCAGCGTGCAATGCAGGCCGGTGCTGTTCGACGGCTGGGTTAATGCCTATCAGTATTTCAGCCGCGATTTCATCTATCCGCGCGGATTGCCGCTGAGTCACGCCCGGGATGCCGGACCTGAGGCGGGAGGAGTCGAGTCGGCGGATTGCCCGATTCAGCAAGGCTTAGCGGACAACGATCCGGATGTGGATGCGGTTTACCGGATGCTTTTCCCGCTGCCCTTCCGTTTTGACGAAAACGCGGATCCGGTCCTGCTCAAGGGCGGTGCCTGGTGTCCGTTTAACAGTCAGAACACGACATTTTTCGCCAGGGTTTTTCCCCTGTTGTATTTGCCGGCGTGGTGCAGTTTCCGGATGACTGACATCTGGCGCAGTTTTGTCGCGCAGCGGGTGTTGCAGGCAACCGGACAAGGGGTGTTATTCCATGCCGCGACTGTATGGCAGGAGCGCAACGAGCATGACTTGCAGCGGGATTTCATGGATGAGGTGCCTGGCTATTCTCACAATCTGCGGATGCGTGAGAAGCTGCTTGAGATTTCTCTAACCCAGGAGGAGCCTGTTCGCATGATGATGGAGCGGTGTTATGAGGTGCTCATGCACAATGGCTGGGTGGGACGTGACGAGGAGTTGCTCCTGCAGGCATGGTTTGCGGATTTGGAATCGATGAGTGTTTTTTGATGGATCCGTTCCAATCACCGAATTCAGCCGGGCCTGCCACTCCGGCCAGGCCGGCCCTTGATGGGTTGATTCTGGTGCTGCTGCTGGCGTTTCCATCGACCGGCTTTATTCAAAAATTCACGGGGTTGGCGGGTGTGGTTGGTTATGTGGCATTGGTGGCGCTGGTGCTGTTCGTCACATGGCGCTTCGGTGCTTGCGTCGCACCGTTAAAGCGGCGCTATTTTCTTGGATTGAGCGTGCTGGCGCTGGGCATGCTGGGGCTGTGTTTCGCCCTGGTCTATCCGATAGAAAATGGCCGTGGGGTGGGCAAAAGCAGCGACCGAGACGACGGGCTCAATTTGGCGGTGACACGCATGGCGGATGGGAGGTCTCCGTACTACCCGTCGGACAAATCTGCCGGTCCGCTGTCAGTGCTGCCGGGTGCAATTGTGCTGTCGGCACCATTTGTTGCGCTTGGGAACAGCGGATATCAGAACCTGTTCTGGTTGGCTGTGTTTTTGCTCGCCGCGGGTTTGACCTTCAGGGACCAGGCGTTGGCGCTCGTCATGCTGACGCTGCCGCTGGCGGTGTCACCGGCGGCTCTGTATGAATATATTTCCGGTGGCGACATGCTTGCGAACGGGCTATATGTAGCCCTGTTTTTTCTGTTAGCGCTGAGATTGTGGTCGAATCCGGCTGCGGCAGCGTGGTCAAGATGGCTTGCATGTGTGCTGCTGGGATTGGGTTTGGCGTCGCGGCCGAACTTTCTGTTGCTGTTGCCGCTGTTAGTTGGGGTGCTGTGGCGGGCAGTGGGATTGTGGCGGGCCGTTCTAGCCGGGGGGCTTGTGGCTGCGGTGGCGGTCGCGATAACATTGCCGTTTTATGTGAATGATCCGGCAGGGTTTACGCCGCTGCTTGCCCGGCACAAATTGGCGATCATCGATCATGTGATGCCATGGGCCGGCAAGGCAATGATCGGAGTGACCGCGGTGCTTGGTATTCTGGGTGCATGGGTCCTGTCGCGCTCCTCTGCGCAGGACCTGACACAGCCATTTTTCCGTTGGTGCACAGTGGTGACATTATGCCCGATGGTCTGCGCGGTGGTATTGTTCAGTTTGGTCAACGGGCATCTTGATTTTGGCTTCATGCGTGATCGGTTTGGATTGATGTATGTGTATTTCGCGTTGTTTGGGTGGGGAGGGCGATTGCTCAATCCTGCCGGGGCATTGCGGATTCCCGGCGCGGAGAAACCCATATTATGAACCTTCAAAGAATCATCCGTGGATTAACGCCACCGGCGCTGGCTTGCAGGATTGGAAGAATTGCCAGAGAAAGGCGCGAGTTGGAGACTTTCTGCAACTTTTACGGCGCTTTTCTGACATCCGGAGATTTGTGTTTTGACGTTGGTGCCAACCTTGGCAATCGCACTCGTTGCTTCCGCCATCTTGGATGCAAGGTGGTCTGCGTGGAACCACAAGCATCCTGTTTCAGGCAATTGCAACGCCGCTTCGGCCGGGATCCCGGAACCGTCCTTGTCCATAAGGCGCTCGGCAGTGTGCCGGGACGGGCGACGCTCCAGGTTTCGCCGGATCATGTGCTGTCGACTTTATCGCAAGCATTCATAGATAGGACATCTTCATCCGGACGATTCGCCACCGCGCGTTGGGACCGCGCCGAGGACGTGGCAGTGACCACGTTGGATCAGCTTGTTGCAGAACACGGGATTCCGAAGTTCATCAAAATAGACGTGGAGGGATATGAATCCGAGGTGCTGGCAGGTCTATCTTGCGCAGTGCCCGCGCTTTCCATCGAGTGGACGCCGGAGTTGTCAGAAAATGCACGCAGGTGCCTGCGACATCTAGCAGAGTTGGGGGCATATGAATTTAATGTGAGCTGGGGCGAAAGCATGCGATTTTACCGCCCCCACTGGCGGTCTGTGGAGTCAATGTTAGCATTGATTGATGAGATGGATGGAGAAGCC
>JBILFE010000482.1:0-3721 GCA_044351705.1 Luteolibacter sp.
CGATGCAGGCGGTGGTGTACCCGTGCTGTTTCGCCAGGCTGGCAAGAGTGAGCCGGTCAGGCGCGATGATCGGCTTGCCGAACACATCGACAATGCCCTGCTGCAGGCGCGTGCGCCAATGGTAGCGCCCGGTGAGCAAGGTGTAGCGCGACGGCGAGCAGACCCCCGACGACGAATGCGCGTCGGTACAGCGCAGCCCTTGCGCGGCGAGGCGGTCGATGTTAGGAGTGGCGATTTTCCCGCGCAGCGGGTTGTAGCATTGCACATCGCCATAACCGAGGTCATCGGCGAGGATGACGACAATGTTGGGCTTGGCGGCCTCCGCCATAGACGCAAGACACAAAGACGCAAGACTTGAAGACGCAAGGCACAAGATGAATACGTGGCGAAGCATCATGGCGGGGTGGTTATTTTCGCAGCTTGATGGGCGCATCATTCGGCTGCGCCGGTCCCGGTGTGCTGCGGCCATCCGCCACGTATTTCTCCAACAATTTTGTCAAGCGCTCGACCATGTCCGGATGGGCCTTCGCCTGATTGGCGAGTTCACCGACGTCCTGCGACATATCGTATAACTGGGTGGTTTCGGCGGGATTGCCGCCTTTGGCCCAGCCGCCGGAACCGGCGCACAGCTCGAGTTTCCACGGCCCCTGGCGGATGGCAAACGCGCCATTGATCGAATGATGGACGACGGCCTCGCGCAGCGGCTTCTGCGCCGTTCCTAACAACTCTGGCAGGATGCTGACGCTGTCTTCCCCGGCGGCGTCCGGCAGCTTGGCCCCGACCACCTCGGCGCAGGTGGCCATCAGGTCGGTTAGGCAGATCGTTTGCGCGCTGCGGGTGGCGGGTTTGATTTTGCCGGGCCAGCGCGCGATGAACGGGACGCGGTGGCCGCCATCCCAGATATCGGCCTTGTAGCCACGGAGGTTGGCGCTCGGGTAATGGCCTTGCTTTTCGAGCTTGTCCACACCGATGTAGGGCGCGCAGCCATTGTCGCTGGTGAAGATGACGAGCGTGTTGTCGGCGATGCCGTTTTTGTCGAGTGCGGCAAGCACTTCGCCCAGCGCCCAGTCGGTTTCCATCACGAAGTCGCCGTAGACGCCGAGGCCGGACTTGCCCTGCCATTGTTTGTTAGGAACGAGCGGCGTGTGCGGCGAGGTCAGGGGCAGATAGAGGAAAAACGGCTGCTTGGCCGCGCTGCGTTGGGCGATGTAATCGGCGGCCTTGCGCACCAACGTCGGCACCACATCCGCGGCCTCGAAGTCCGGCGCGGCCGGGCCGCTGCGCACCCACTTTTTGGTGGCCGTGGGGGCTTGCGGGAAGTGGTCGTTGTCGATGAAGGCGAAGGGCGGCATGTCCAAAGACGCACTGATGCCATAGAAGGCATCAAAGCCGCGGGTGAGCGGACCGTTCTGAATCGGCTGGGTCCAATCGCGCTGCGCGCCCTGCCCGGCAAAGGTCAGGCCCAGATGCCACTTGCCGATGCAGGCGCTGTGATAGCCGTGTTGCTTGAGCAGTGCGGGCACCGTCAGACGCCCGGCGGCAATCAACGGCGGGCTGAAGCCATCCAACACCCCGGACTGGAGCCGCGTGCGCCAGTT
Organism: Luteolibacter sp.; assembly: GCA_044351705.1. Taxonomy (GTDB): domain Bacteria; phylum Verrucomicrobiota; class Verrucomicrobiia; order Verrucomicrobiales; family Akkermansiaceae; genus Luteolibacter. Next base: position 1,599 of record JBILFE010000482.1, read on the forward strand.
GTAGCGACCGGTGAGAATGCCATAGCGGGTCGGCGTGCACACCGCCGAACTCGAGTGGGCGTCAGTGAAGCACATCCCCTGCCCTGCCAACCCGTCGATGTTAGGCGTGGCGATCTTGCCGCGCTGCGGATTGAGGCATTGGACGTCGCCATAGCCGAGGTCGTCGCAGAGGATGTAGACAATGTTGGGTTTGGCGGCGGCGTGCAGTGCGGCCGAAGAGGCCAACAGCAGCGCAGCTCCCAGACCGGCGGCCAGGAAATTGCTTGCGAGGCTTCGCCTCAGACCCAAGACCACAAGACGCAAGACGCAAGACAAAGAAATTTGATCTAACGACAGTACCTTGCGGTTTTCAAGGACTCGAGTGGGGTGGGTGTGCATGAGTGGCATTTAGATTCGGGGCGATGAGGTGATTGATGAATGTTGATAGCCGATGGCTGAGGATGCCACGGAACTTCTGACTACGGGGATTGCAGCCGGTCTGTTTCACGGTTTCCGAACAATCCCCTTGTCACCCCGCCACGCCAGTGGCAAAGTCCAACCACGGACGAGCTGATGAATGCCGCGATGGCCGAAGTCTGCCCTGCCGGGTTGCATTTGGCCCCCTGTTCAACGGGGGGAGAGTGTAACAATTGTTAAGGCCGCACGGCGTTGAACAGAACTGTTAGTTAAAGAAATAATAGAATACACACATGCCAACCCACGATATCACATTTGAAATCCCCAAAAAATTGGTCTTGTCCAAGGACATTCAATTTGAAGTCAAGTCCGACGGATGCAAGCTTGGCTCACTGTTGATCAGCAAGGGCTCTATTGATTGGATACCGGCTAACACGAGCGTCTGGAAATACCGACTTCCATGGGAAGGGTTTGCCGATTTAATGAAGAAGTCAGGAAAGATGAAGCGAATTAGCGGCAAGTAAGACAAATCGTCCGCTCCACATTTTTTACACTACCTTCCCACCCAATCGTTATGAGGAGTCAGGATTATGGATTTGTTGCTCCCCCGAAGAGCCGTCTAAAGGTCATGCGCGACGGAGGTAGTATTCTTCGGAGTGCCGGTGTTCCTAAGCCGTTGGTTTTGGTCGACTCCAGGGAGCAACAACCTCTACCCATATTCCAGAATCACCGGAATTGGATTGTGGGCGAGCGACGGGCTACCCTCAAGACTGGCGATTACACTGTAGAAGGGATGGAGGATCTACTATGCTTAGAACGCAAGAGCCTTGCCGATCTTGTTGCATGCACTGTGACCTATCGCCGACGCTTTCTTGCTTCATGTGCACGCATTGCCAAGTTCAAGTGGAAGGCGATTCTGATTGAAGCAACCTTTGAGGATATTAAGTCGGGGTTTGAGAGGTTTGATATTCCGTCCGGAGTTCATCCGAATGCGGTGACTGGCACGCTGGACGCAATCGAGGCCAAGTTCGGAATACCGATTCTCTATACTTCCACCTTGCGCGAACTTGCGGCAGAACGTGCCGCGAGTTGGTTGTCCAAGCACTTCACATATTGGTGGCTAGAGCAGCGCCGCCTTGGTAGGGTGCTCATTGATGATGACAAGCTTTAGCCTCACGCACTCGTGCCACAAGAACAACCAAGACCGAACAAGTCGTGCATCCTAACGGGCCACAAGCATTTCAATTTCTCTTCAACCGCGCTTCAAACGCGCCCGTAGGAGCACTCAATCGTTCGCCCTAAAAACAAACAGCCTTCCAATTCGACAATGAAGATAATTTCCATTCGACAACCTTGGCTTCAGATTATCCTCACCGAAGGCAAAGACATTGAGAATCGAACAAGGCCAACTCGTTACAGGGGATGGGTGGCATTACACTCACCGACGAACATTTCAGATGTTGAAGATTTCCCGAAGTGGTGGAGTAGAGACGACGCGCTTAGGCTACCGAGGCGTGCGATATGTGCCGTTGCCACGATTGTCGATGTTTTAACAGAAAGCGATTCCAAGTGGTTCGCTCGGACAAAAAACAACTACGGTATTAAACTGACCAAGGTAACCCGCCTTATCAAGCCGATTCCATTTGCTTGCGGAGTCCAAGGCGTCAAACCTCTTCCATCAGCTATCGTATTGCAGATCAAGAAGCAGCTGCCGAAGTTGCGACTTG
>JBILFE010000719.1:0-3716 GCA_044351705.1 Luteolibacter sp.
ACGTTGTCCTTGATGGTTGTTTTCATGGTAGGGGAATGAGGTTAGAGGTTATTGGTTAGAGGTTGTTGGTTATTGGGAATACAGGAGACACAAGACACAAGAATTGAAGACGCAGGAGTAGAGGAAGATGTGCATGCGCACGGCCCAACGGATCTTATCTTGCGTCTTGTGTCTTGCAGTCTTGTGTCTCCCGAACGGTTCACTGTTCGGATTCCCATGGTGTAAGCTCGCCATTGGCGGAGCGGAACTCATAGGTGTGGGTCACGAGGCTGCGGTAGCCGATGGTGCCGCCTATCTGGGTTTCGGTGGTGCCGTCCGGGCGTGGAACCCAGAAGATTTCAACGCGACCCTCACAGCCCTCCTCGTCGGCCCAGCCGGGGTGGCGGACTTCGAGCAGGGACAGGAGCGCGCCATTGAGCAGTCTGCCGATGGGCATCTTGTCGCCGCTAGCCGCCGGCAGTGAGACTTCCAGCAGGCGCTCGGTTTCGTGATATTCCAGCGGACGGTCGTAGGGGCCGAAGATCTCGGTCCCGGTGATCTGCCCGCTGCCGGCACAACCATCAAAAGTCACGTCGGCGCGCATGGCTGGCGGGAGGTCGAGGTTGGCAAGCCGGGGATTGCGCAGCACGGCACCCACTGCCGACAACGCGGCAAGGGCGACGATTTCAGCCGGGTCAAGCCGCTGGTGTTTTTTGGTATGGGTGTTCGGGGTCATCAGGTTGTTCATGGGGGGTGTTGGTTCGTTTTGGTGGGGTTGTTTGATGGATCAGGATTGGAGATAGGAGACGTCCTTGCGGTGGAAGAGCGACTTTGCTTCGTCTTCGGTGAGCCCGATGAACTCGGACGCCCGGAACGAGACCTCGTCGGGATAGAATGTGAAGAGGCTCTTTGATGAGCCGTCCTCAAAGGTGGCGATGACCTCGGGCATGGGGTCGAACATGCCGTGGGGCATGGGCCGGGGAATCGCGGTGATGATGGCGGATGTGATTTTCATGGGGTTGTATTGGAGGTGGGGTGTTGGCGTTGGTTGGTCGGTTGATTTTGGATGTTGGATTTTGAATGTTGAATTGAAGAGATGTCGAAAGTCTGGGGGCAAAGGTCTGGAAGTCAGAAATGATAGAGGCGGTGCTGAGGAATTCGCCATTTTCCAGGGACGCAGACTGACTGGAAAAAGGTTGCTGAGTTTGCTGTTGAGTTAGGCAGTGGGGTGTCTACTCTCCGGTGAACGGAAGCTCATCATGGAGCGGCCTCAGTGGTCATCTCATCCATTCCCCAATCCTCAGAACGCCCATGAAGATGTTCCCACGCATCCTGTCCATTGTTGCGCTCACCGCACTGACGCTCACGACCACTCAATGCCGCCGTGCCAAGCAGGTGCCTTCCACAGCTCTGGAGAACGGCACCCAAAGTCCTGCCGCCAAGGCCCCTGAAAACTCACCCGCTGCCGGGAAGCCGAATGCCGCCGATCTACCCGGCTTCGAGCTTATTCCAGGTGGGGAGTTCACCATGGGCGACGCGCTGGACGGGGACAAGGCTGCTCTGCCGCACAAGGTGAACATCAGTGCGTTTTACATGCAGAAGAAGGAAGTTAGCAAGGCGGAGTGGGACGAGGTGCGGGCCTGGGGGGTGAAGAATGGTTATACCGACCTGCCAGAGGGGAAAGGTAAAGCGGCAGAGCATCCGGTGCAGACGGTTTCATGGTATGATGTGGTGAAGTGGTGTAACGCGAAGAGCGTGAAAGAGGGGCTAATACCTTGCTACTATACGGACGCAGCGCAGACGGCGGTCTATCAAACCGGCAAGTCGGACCTCGCCAACACCATGGTGAAGTGGAGTACCAACGGTTACCGTCTGCCGACGGAGGCTGAGTGGGAGAAAGCGGCACGTGACGGCTTGAGTGGGAATCGGTTCCCGTGGGGTGACACGATCACGCATTCACAAGCAAACTATAACAGTATCGATATCTACAATTACGACGTGAGTCCGACGCGTGCTTATCATCCGCTATGGAGCAATAACAACGATGGCAACTATCCCTTCACATCCCCGGTGGGGAGTTTTGCGGCGAATGGTTACGGGTTGTATGACATGGCGGGCAACGTGTGGGAGTGGTGCTGGGATTGGTATGGGAGTTATTCGTCGACGTCACAGGTGGACCCTCGGGGTTCAGCTACTAGTCTATATGGCTCCAACCGCGTCCTCCGTGGCGGCTGCTGGTTCCACGACGCGGACTCCACGCGCTGCGCCTACCGCAGCTACATCTGGCCCGACCACGCCTACATCTTCTACGGGTTCCGCCTGGCCCGAGGTCAGCCTTAACAGCCTGCACAGGAAACAGCAGGCAACAGGGCCGGGCAAGCGGGAGGGGCGAGGGAGAATCTCCAGAGTGCCCATCTGTACGATACCAGATCTTTTCACCTTTTACCCGCAAGTCGTGGGCCGCCATGGATTCCCCAATTGGGGAAAATTCTCCATGGCGGCCGGTGTTGCCCGGCCTATGCTTGGAATGCCGTGGTGCAGGCAGCCAGGCATATAGTTTGGCCGTGCTGGAATTGCTAGATCAGTGGCCGGAGGGGTGTTTTAATGTCTTCCGGGCATCGGCAGCCCATTGCCTCCGACTTCATTCAGCCGTTGCACGAGGTCCATGCGCTTGAATTCGAGGTGGAGGTTGCGATTGATGAAGCACTTGAACCGGAAGAATTCGGTTTCTCCAATCCCGCGCCCGGACCCATGAATGGCATCGATCAGGTCGCCGTTGCGATAGGCGGAGAGAGGTTTGCCGTCCAGCATGTGGAACACGTTGTCGAGCGCCCTCAGCTCGTTTTCGGAGTGGTAGCTCACGCGATACTTGGTACCGGTCCAGGCTTTCTCAACCCGACCACAGAGGATGACCCGTTTGCCGACCTTGAAGCCGCTGTTGGTCTTGTAATGGAGCGACGGGGGGCGCAGGAACTCAAAGACCTCAACGATGGCCTCCTCCAGGAATTTGCCGGCCTGTCCGTTGAGCGATTCCAGCCATCCGAACAGGTTGTCCAGCGTGATTTCCGGAAGGTGCGCGCCATCGGCTATCTGCCGGTCGATATCGCCGGCCCGTTTGACCGACGCGAGTTTCTTCAACTCGATCCGGTCCACCAGGTAGCGCCATGCCGCGGTCTTTAACCGCTTTATCTTGCGGTCGAAATCCATCGTGTAATCGTGGTGGGTGAACAGGCACAGGTCATAGTGGGAGCCCGGACCGTCGAACGCCCTGAAATGCTCCTCAGCCTGCATGAGGGTTTGCAGCCCGGTCTTGAGCAGGTGGGATGCCAGATCCCACTCGCGCACGAGTTGCTCGACGGTCTTGCGCGTTGCAAGTGAAGTATCGGTGTTCATTGTGGTTTGTTGGTTGTTGTTGGTCATTGGAAATGGATGGGCCGCCATGGATTCCCCAATTGGGGAAAATCTGCATGACGGCCCGTGTTGCCCCGGTAGCGCTGCGGCGTGTCGTGCGACCGGGCTTGCCTCTGGCGTGCCATGCCGAAGGGGTTGTTGGTGATGGAATGAACGGCTCAGGCCGCGGCCTCGACGTCGCCCACACCGCCTTTGTATTTGAGTTGGTCGGTGGTGCACTCGCTGGCCGGGATGTCGCAGCGCTTACCGACATACACCGGTTGATAGATGGAGCCGCTCTGCTTATGCGCATATAAGTATTTTGTATCCACCACCTCACCCACAGC
>JBILFE010000485.1:0-3712 GCA_044351705.1 Luteolibacter sp.
CCCAAGGCGGTGACGAGTCACCGCAGTCCAAGGCTGGACGCTCCGCACCACGGCGGACAAGTCCGCCTCTACCCAAGGCGGTGACAAGTCACCGCAGTCCAAGGCTGGACGCTCCGCACCGCGGCGGACAAGTCCGCCTCTACCCAAGGCGGTGACAAGTCACCGCACTCCAAGTGTTAGGCCATGCCGGGACCTGCAGGTCACTTGCTCTTATCGGCGATCTTGCACGGGATGGGTGGCAGGGTGGCGACCTGCACCGAGCGCTTTGGCTTGGCGGGCTTGCCCGCGACCATGGGCGCTTGCATCTCTGTGAAAACATTCACGATGAGATTGCCGAGTGGCCCGGGCGTGGTTTTCGCGGAATCCGCCTTGAAGATGAAGTCCATGGTGTTGCCGTTGGGCTTGGTCTCCAGGGTGATGCCTGGCGGCGGGGCATTGAGCGCGAACTTGATGGGGCGGTTGTTAGCTAGCGCGCCCATGCCCGGCAACCTGAGAGTGGCGGTGCCACCGGCGGGAATGGAGACGCCCGACGCGCAGGCAGCACGGAATATCTCGATGCCGGCGGGTGACGCCGTCCTCTGCCTGGCACGCGGTGACTTGCCCATGACATAAGCTAACAATGATTCGGCCGGCACAAGATGACGGAAGAAAAACGCCTGCATGCGATCATCCGCAGGGACGGCCATGCGCACAACCTCCTCATTGGCGATGCGGGCATGGCCTTCGACGACGAGCGCCACGGGAGCAGCCCCCGCCTCGTTAGACAGTTTCAGGGTCATCCGCACCGAGTCGGTGGCGGCGGGGATTTTGGCTCCGACCAGTTCGAACCCGGCCGGGGCATCCTTCAAGCGGAGGTTGATTTCGCCGGTGAATCCATCGTGGCGGACCACATGCGCGGTGATGGCAACCATGGACCCGGCACGGCCATTGATGGCCGATGGAACCACGCGCAGGTCGAAACCGGGTCGCGGTGGGGCGATGGTCAGGCGGTAGGCGTGGGCCGGGCTGCCCTTGCCCTGGGTGTCGGAAACATGGAATTGATAGATACCATCCTTGGGCGCAGTGAAGGCGACGCGGGAATCGGCGTGGTGGGTTTCCAAACCGGCGCAGGGGTCATCATGGTCATCGTTGGCCGCGATGAGTGTGCCCGCGGCATCGGTGACGCGAAGCATCGAATCCAGGGGGGAACCGAGCCTGCGCGCGCGGATTTCCGCCACCACGGCGGTGCCTGACGCCAAGCGCAATGCGAAGACATCATGTTCGCCCGGCTTGCTGATCACCGCATTGGCGATGCAGGGGAAACGCAACTCCCACGGGGTGCTTGTGTTGGTGTCCGTCGCGGCTTCCAGAAACTCCGGATAACAGCCGGCTTCAAAGCGCACAAAACCAATCGCCGGTGCCTGCAGGCCGATGTTGCGAAACCCGGGTGTGCTGCCGGCATCCACCGTCAGGACGCGCTGCGGCAGGTTCCATCCGGCGACCCGCACGGCCACCCGCGTATCGAGCTGGCCGCCGGCCGGGAATTGCTCGGTGAGGCACGGGAGTTCACCGACGCTGATGCGATAGACAAAATCCTCGCGGCCCCGGCAGATCGAGTCGCGCATGCGCAACACGTAGCGGCCGTCTGCCGGGATGCTCACGCAAATGAGCGGGTCGGGCCGGTAGCCGAAGTCATCACTGAAAGCGATTTCATGTCCCTTGGGGTCCAGCAGGGTGATGTTGGCCTGGAACCACCCGGGAACCGCATCCGCTAGATAGGGGATCAGCTCGCGGGCCGCCACCGCTATTGTTAGATGCATTCCCTTGCGGGCATCGATGGCAATACAATCGACATCGCCGGGCAGGATGCGGCCGTTGATCACGGCTGGAAGGGTCACCGGGGCGGTGGCTGCGGCCTCGCGATTGTCGTTAGGTTCGATCTCCATCGTTTCCGGCAGCACTCCGACTTGAAACACGATGGGATTGGACAGGCCGGCGGGAGTGAGCAGGCGGATTTCGCGGTTGCCGGGGGGCGCATCTGCGGCGAGCTTGACGCGCAGGGTGGCGCGTTCCACGAGTTGCGGGTTGAGTTGGTGCTTGGGGTCGCGCTTTTGTTTGACTCCTTCAACAAAGGCCGCCACCTCGTCGGCAGATATCCCGGCCCGCTCGGCAGTCCGGGCCAGCAATTCCTCGTCCTTGGAAAATCGCGCCGGCGGCTTTTCCTTTTTCAATTTTTCACGTTCCGCTTGGAGTAACTCGCGGATTTCCTTTTCCCGTTTGTTGTTGAGCGGCTTGAAGGTATTGACGACTTCGGCGCTTGCGCCGGTACCGGAAATGATGGCGGCGGATGAGGCGGATAGGTTGACGCCGCCGACGGTGACTTCGAACTGGGTGCCCTGGCGGCCACCGGCGGGCAGGGCATAACCGATGACGGGCGCTTGTTGCTGTTGGGACAACGCGGGTGCCGCCAACAGCAGGGAGATGGCCAAGGAAATGAACCGAGGGAGCCATGAATCCATGGTGTTATCCAGGGTGGAGGTTAGATTGAACACGGATTTCACGGATTTCACGGATTGAGAAAATCCATACCCAAAAATCCGTATAATCCGTATAATCCGGTAATCCGTGGTTTCTATCTCCATTTGATTCATTAAGACACGCATTGTCACCAACGCGCCTACGAAGCGATGAATTGTCAGTGATTGGCTTATCGGTTGGTGTGGCATGATGGTTGGGCTCACATGATTTCGTGCAACCGTCCGCCGCTCTTGAGTTTTTCATCCTTGGCGGGCGTGACGCGCGCGGTGATACCGAGCGGGTGCGGCAGGGTGGCTTCCGTATCGATGCCCAACAATTCGTAGATGCTGCCGACCAGGTCCCATGGATAGATCGGGCGCGTGGCGACTTCCTCGCCGCGGGCGTCGGTGGCGCCGACGATCTGGCCGCCCTTGAAGCCGCCGCCGGCGACCATCGAGCAAAACGCCTTGCCATAGTGGTTGCGGCCGCCATTCCACGGGGATTCGTTCAGCACCTTCGGGGTGCGGCCGAACTCGCCGCCCCACCACACGATGGTGCTGTCGAGCAGACCGCGTGCGGAGAGGTCTTCGATGAGAGTGCCGACGCCCTTGTCCATTTCCGGGAGTTGGCGGCGCATGATTTGGAAGTGTTGTTTATGGGTGTCCCATCCTTTGTAATTGATCGTGATATAGGGCACCCCGAGTTCGACGAGTCGCCGCGCCATCAGACAGGCCTGGCCGAAAGTGCTGCGCCCGTATTTGTCGCGCAGTTCCGGCGTTTCCTGATTGAGATCGAAGGTTTTGGCGCCATCGCCAAGAATCAAGTCATAGGCTTCATCCTCGCAGCGGCGCATGGCGGCGACGCTTGGGTGCTTGGGCACGGCGTTGGCGAGAGTGTCCATGCGGTGCAGCAAGTCGCGGCGGGCGCGTTGGCGATCCTCGCTGAATCCCTCGGCGACGATGCCTTCCACGGCGAACGGGGATTTGGCGGGATTGCCACCGGTGGCGAACGGCTTGTAGCGCGAGCCGAGGAAACCCGCTTCGGAGAACCGCCCCTGTGGTTCGGTTAGAACGATGTACGGCGGGATCTGGCCCTTGTATCCTGCGGCGCGGCCTTTGAAGAGGGACACCACCGCACCAACAGACGGATAGACAATGCGGTCGCCGGCGGGATGCCCGGTTTGCATCACATAGGAAGCGGTTTCATGGGCATTGAT
>JBILFE010000321.1:0-4973 GCA_044351705.1 Luteolibacter sp.
TCCCGAAGCGGTCTGCGCCGCAACGATCAAACGTGCCGGTGCGGTTTCCTATGAAGCGCTCAAGGCCGCTCATGTGAAGGACTATCAGAATTTATTCAACCGGGTGGATCTCACGCTCGGGCATGCAAACACGCCTTCCGCAGCGCTGCCTACCGACGAGCGGTTGAAGGCACTCAAGCAGGAAGGTGCCGCGGATCCGGATCTAACCGCGCTGTATTTCAAATTCGGCCGCTACCTGCTGATCTCCTCCTCGCGGCCCGGCACCCTGCCGGCCAACCTGCAGGGAATCTGGGCGTGGCAGATGAATCCGCCGTGGAACGCCGACTTCCACACCAACATCAACGTCCAGATGAATTACTGGCCGGCGGAAATTGCCAATCTGAGTGAATGCCACCTGCCCTTGTTCGATCTGATGGATGGACTCGTCAAGCCCGGCGGGCGCGTCGCGGAGGTCAACTATGGTGCCTGTGGCTGGGTGGTGCATAATCTAACCGACCCATGGGGGTTTGCGGCGCCTGCCGACGGCCTGCAAGGGATTTGGCCGGTGGGGTCGGCGTGGCTGGCGGAGCATCCGTTCGAGCACTATCAATTCACCGGCGACAAGGGATTTCTGGCCAAGCGCGGCTGGCCGCTGATGAAAGGCGCGGCGCGCTTCATGCTCGACTTCATGGTGGAAGCGCCGGCGGGCACCCCGGTGGCCGGCAAGTTGGTGACCAACCCGTCGTATTCGCCGGAAAACACGTTTTTCCTGCCGGATGGCAAAACCCACGCTGTGTTCACCTATGGCGCCACCATGGACATCATGATCGCGCACGAGCTTCTAACCAACTGCATCCTGGCCAGCAAGATCCTCGACACCGACGCCGAGTTCCGCAAGGAATGCGAAGCCGCCCTGGCCAAGCTGGCACCGGTGCGCATCAGCCCGGCCACCGGCCGCATTCTGGAATGGATCGAGGACTACAAGGAATGCGAGCCGAATCACCGGCACACCTCGCATTTGTACGGCCTGCATCCCGCCAGCATGATCACCAGTGCCACGCCCGAGTTGTTCGAGGCGGCGCGCAAGGTTTTGTTAGGCCGGGGTGATGGCGGCACCGGTTGGAGCCTGGCTTGGAAGATCAACATGTGGACGCGTCTCCACGATGGGGATCACGCGTTCATCCTGCTGACCAATCTGCTCAAGAACAAAACCCTGCCGAACTTGTTCGATGATCACGCGCCATTCCAGATCGACGGCAATTTCGGTGCCACCGCGGCCATCGCGGAAATGTTGTTGCAGAGCCAGATTCGCGACGCCAAGGGCAACTTCGAGTTGCAACTCCTCGCCGCTCTGCCCAAGGCCTGGCCGACAGGGTCGGTCAAAGGTTTGTGCGCGCGGGGCGGATTTGTGGTGGATTTGACGTGGAAAGACAACCAGCTCACCGAGGCCCGCATCGTTTCCAAACTCGGTGGCCCGCTCAAAGTGCAGGCCGGCTCAAACACCGCCACCATGGCCACCACGCCTAACCAAATCATCACCTTGGACGGCACGCTCAAGGTACGTTAGATTTTGCCGCGCGCCTTGAACCCTTTTCTAACAAACAATACACATGACAATTGAAATGGGAATGGTTGAAGCTGCTTTTTTAACCACTGATTGCACAGATTGAACTGATTACACAGAAGGTATTGATTTGTTAAAACTCATTTTGCTAGGTGACCCAATGGTTTGACCTGGCTCGGATCCACCGAAACACCGAGACACCGAAACACCGAAACACCGAAACACCTCTTTCTCCCCCCATGCTCACCATCGCCGGCCGTCAATTTAGTTCTCGTTTGTTTGTGGGGACGGGCAAGTTCGCGTCCAATGAGGCGATGCGCGATGCGCTGGCTGCCAGTGGTGCGGAGATTGTCACGGTGGCGCTGCGGCGGGTGGACCTCAGCGGCCAGCGCGATCCCTACGCGAACATTCTTGAATTCATGGATGCGGAAAAATACCTCATCCTGCCAAACACGAGTGGCGCAATGAAAGCCGAGGAAGCGGTGCGGCTCGCGCGCCTGGCTGCCGCCGCCGGACTGCCCAAATGGGTGAAACTGGAAATCCACCCGGACCCGACCTATCTGCTGCCGGATCCGATAGAGACACTCAAGGCCGCGGAAATCCTCGTTAAAGAAGGGTTTGTGGTGCTGCCCTACATCAACGCCGATCCGGTCCTGGCCAGGCGCTTGCAAGACGTCGGCACCGCCACGGTCATGCCGCTGGGATCTCCCATTGGCTCGAATCGGGGGTTGGCCACCCGCGATCAAATCCGCATCATCATTGAGCAAGCGACGGTACCGGTCATAGTGGATGCCGGGCTGGGAGCCCCCAGTCATGCCGCCGCCGCCATGGAACTCGGTGCCGATGCCGTGCTCATCAACACAGCCATCGCCATCGCCAGCGATCCCTCACGCATGGCCATCGCCTTCAAACTGGCGGTGCAAGCCGGGCGCGCCGCCTTTGAGTTAGGGCTTGCGGAGGAGACGGATCACGCCAATCCCACCAGCCCCCTCACCGGATTTCTAGGATAGGAAACCGGTTTGGCAGGGATTGAAAGATGGGAGAAACGCGCGGCGTAACCCATGCACGTATGAAATCATTACCCGTTATAGCAATATGCGTCATCATGGGCGGCCTAGTCACCGCCGAGGAGGCCAAGTGGGAACCGCTGTTCAATGGCAAGGACCTGAGCGGGTGGACACCTAAAATCCGCGGCTGCGAGGCCGGCGAGAATTTTCAAAACACCTTCCGGGTCAAGGACGGGGTGATCAAGGTGGATTATTCGGATTACGCCGCGTGGGACAATCGCTACGGGCACTTGTTTTATGCCAAGAAATATTCGCACTACCGGTTGCGGGCGGAATACCGGTTTACCGGCGAGCAACTCAAGGGCGGTCCGGGTTGGGCATTCCGCAACAGCGGCATCATGATTCATAGCGAGTCGCCACAAATGATGGAGAAAAACCAGGATTTTCCAACATCGCTTGAGGTTCAGTTGTTAGGAGGAGACGGCAAGGAGGCGCGCACGACGGGGAATCTCTGCACACCGGGGACGCACGTGGAGATGGCAGGCAAACTCGAGACCAGTCATTGTATCAGCTCCACGTCCAAGACGTTTCACGGTGACCAATGGGTCACTGTTGAGGTGGAGGTTCATGGCAACGACACGATCAAGCATTTCATCAACGGGGTGGAGGTCATCGCATACGGCAAGCCGCAATATGGCGGTGATGCCCATGCCGATGCGTTGGCGAAAGTGGCTGGCAGCAAGATGATTGCCGAGGGCTACATCTGCCTGCAATCGGAAAGCCACTCAGTGGAGTTCCGCAAGGTGGAGATCCAGGAGCTCAAACCTTGAGCTGACATGCGAGTGATGCTCATGTTGTCAGGCATGTGGCTGTGGCTCTTGCCAGGCGGCACGCCGGCATCCGGCTTTGAGATGCCGGCGGCCTCGACCCAATGTGTGGTGGGGGTGGCGGATGGATGGGACAGTTCCAAGGCGACATTGAGCTTTTATGTGAGGCAGCGCGGCGGTGGGTGGCAGCGGGTGGGCGATACGTGGCCCGCGCGCCTCGGTAAGTCCGGGCTGGTTTGGGGTTGCGGGATGCATCCGGTGCCTGCCGGTGCCGGCACCAAGCGGGAAGGCGATTGGCGGGCACCAGCGGGGGTTTTTCTAATCGGCGGGGTGTGGGGGTATGCCGCGGGCATCCGCAAGCATCCGCAGTTGGATTACCATCAGATCGGCTCCCGCGACCTGTGGGTTGAGGATCCGGCATCACCCAGTTATAACAAGCATGTGGTGCTGGATCATGAGCCGGCGACGGCATGGGAGAAGAAACAACAAATGAGGCAAAGCGATCCCGCGCATGCGCTCAAGCTCTTCATTGCGCACAATGCGCCGCCGCAGGTGGTGGCCAATGCCGGCTCCTCGATATTTTTCCACATATGGCGCGCGGATGGAGGCAAGCCGAGCGCGGGATGCACCACGATGGCAGAGGCCAAACTGCGCTGGCTCATTGCCCGGTTGGATCCTGCGGGCAGGCCGGTGTATGTGTTGCTGCCGCAGGCGGAATACGCCAGGCTGCGGCCAGAGTGGAAGCTGCCGTGATGGGTTGTTAGGATCAACAGGGGTAGAGCAGATGAAGGGTCACGTAGGCGGCGGCGGCGGCAACAAACATGAGTGCGAGGGCGTGCTTGGCGAACAAGGCGGAGGCCGGCCCAAGGCCCGCCCGCGGCTCGGCGGTTAGACAGGGGTTGAGCGCAAGCGGTGCGGTGCAGGCGGCCACGGCGGCGGGTGCCAGGAGGATGCCGGCAATGACGATCCATTCCGAGTAGATGCGTGACTCATCGATTCTGCCGCAAAACAACAACGCAGTGAGTTGGAAGGCCAGCAATGGAATCAGGCGTTTGCTAACCCCCGGCAGGTGGGCATGCAAGGCCAGCAGCAGCATCGGGACGAAGCCTAGCAACGCGCACCACAGCAGCACGTTGGACGGGAGCATCAGCCAGCCGATGTTTTCATCGATGATCCAACTTCCTTTTTCGATAAACGGGAGTGATGAGCCGTAGGCATTGAGATGATCGCGGGTGAAGAAAAGGGCGAGCCCGCGCGGCACCAGATAAGCCAGCGAGATGAGGGTGGCGGTCTTGACAAAGGCGGCGGCAGGCAGGCGGTCCCACCACAGCAGAATCCAGGCGAGTGGCAGCAGAATGGCGGTTTCGCGGTTGAGGGTGGCGAATGGCAGCAGCACGGCCAGTGCCGCGCATTTGCGACGCAGTGCAAACCCCAGCCCCCATGCAATGAAGGCAATGGAAGTCATGTCATATGGAAAAAAGATGGTGGGGTAATCCGCCGCGATGAAGATGGCAGGCACTAACATCAACGGAATCACCAAGGAACCGAGCCATGCTGCGGGTGCCGGCACCAGTGCGCGCATGGCGTAGCGGACGC
>JBILFE010000124.1:0-7869 GCA_044351705.1 Luteolibacter sp.
AACACGAGGAATCCGAGCGCATCGATGAGGAAAAACGCCTGCTTGCCAGTCAGCCATTCGCTGGCAGCCAGCGGCCATGCCAGGCACGGCGCCAGCAGGCGGGCCGCAAACGGCATCGGCGCATTGAACGATAAAAAATGTTCGAGGGTGCCGCGGGGGGGCAGGCAGACATGTGAGCGCATCACGGCCCATGCGGCGGTGATGAGCAGGTCCCAAAGAATCAAGCGCCACCAGCCGCAGGCACAGGTGCCATTGGCCGGGGTGGCACCTGCGATGGGGCGCGATTCTAACGGGCCAGGGGCGGGGTGGGGCATGGATGTCATTGGTGTGTGGGGGCTTGGTCAATGCGCTTGGCAATGTGTGATTGGGTGAAATTGATGCGTTCCTCCTCAATGACCAGCGGCTTGTTTTTGACTTGGGTCCAGATGGCGCTGATATACTCGCCGATGATGCCGATGAAAATCAATTGGACGGATGAGAAGAAGAACAAGCCGATGACGATGGGAGCGAGGCCGAGGCTGAAAGTTTGCCAGTAGAGCAGTTTGCAGATGAAATAGACGAGCGCCACCACCAGGCTCAGCAGGGCGATGAGAAATCCGGTGAAGGCGGCCAGGCGCAGCGGTAATTTCGTATGGTTGACGAAGCCGGTCATGGCCAGATCGTAGAGGGTTAGGAAGTTGTTTTTGGTTTTGCCGTGCTGGCGGGCGGCCTGGACGTATGGCACTTCAATGCGCTTGAAGCCGATTTCGCTGATCAGGCCGCGGAAATACGGATAGGGGTCATTGAATTGTTTGATGGCGCAGATGATCTTGCGGTCATACAAACCAAAGCCGGTGAAGTTCTGGATTTGCGGTGATTCAGAGCAACTGGCCAGCAGCCAATAGTAAATCCGGCGCACCTGAAACATCAGCGGGTTTTCCAGGCTTTTGGGTTTCACCGCGCAAACCACCTGGTGTCCGGCCTCCCACTGTTGGACCAGGTCCGGGATTTTTTCCGGAGGATCCTGCAAATCCGAACACATTGCCACCACCGCATCGCCGGTGGCTTGCAGCAGCGCATTGAACGGCGAGCGGATATGGCCGAAATTATTCGCGTTGAGGATGACTTTGAAATGGGGGTCTTGTGCCGCGATCTCACGCAGGATTTCCCGGCTCCGGTCCGTCGAGCAATTATCCGCGACGATGATTTCATAGGTGTAGTCGGGCAACTGGCGCAACACCGCGCGCAAGCGGTCATAAAACTCCCTGAGATTGCCTTCCTCGTTGTAGCAACCTGAAATGACGCTTATTTTTTTCATCGATCGGATACTTTGTGTTGGATGTTTGATGGCGATGGGAAGCGGCGGCTAGAGTGCCCCCCGCGCGCAGCCTGGCCGCCGCGAGGATGAGTTTCCGCTGAAGTCGCGGCGGCAGGACCAGGGCCGCCAGCACCCTGGGCCACACCGTGGGATCGCCCGCGAGATAGTGCGCCGCTTTGCGCAACTCGCCTAGCAAAGTGGATTTCCTGCCGCCGCGCACGGCACACCAGACGAATTGGTTGGACGTTGATCGCGCGAGGTAGCGCGCGCCATCGGCACGCAAGCGCCGCGCTGCGGGTTCATCCGGCACTTCATGTGCGAGGGTGGCGGCCACCATTTCATCGACGAGTTGCTTTGTTTGGCGTGCCCAAGTCAAAACCGGAATGCCGCTGGACAGGTTGTCGCCCATGAACAGGTAGTGAGACAAGAGATCGGGGACGCATCCAACCTTGCCCTTGAAGGCAAGTTTGGTCCAGTAGTACATGTCACCGAAGATCGTGTCAGGTGGGATTGGCGCGATGCCCCTGAGGTCGTTGGTGCGGGTGACGCAGGCACACCAGCAGACTTCGCGAGTTCCTGCCAGGCAGGCCCGTATGAACTGCGGGCCGCTTTCAATCTCCGGTGCCGGCAGGCTCGGTACCCGCACATCCGAGTAGTGCCGCCAGCACCGGCTGTACACAAATGACAACCCGTTTGAGCGGTCGAACAACTCAATGACACGAGCCGCAAACTCCGGTTCCAGATAGTCGTCATCCGATAGGCCCAGAAATAAAGCCCCATTTGCCGCCATGACCAGGAAGTTGCCATGAGCTTCCGCGGGAATGGTTTGCGCGTGGTGAATGATCCTCAAGCGTGGATCGCGGAATTGGCCTAGCACATTGCGAGTGTCATCGGTGGAACCGTTGTTGGAGACGATGATTTCGATGTTGGAGTGAGTTTGGGCCAAGGCGCTTGCGACGGCACGCCCGACACAGTGAGCGCGGTTGAGCGTTGGTATGACAATGGTCAGTCGCGGCTGGCATGAGAAGGGCTCAGTCATGGACGTGATTCGGCGAGGGGTGCTTGAGTGGCTCTCCAAAACGCCATCCGGCGGCGGAAGATAAAGTAAACCAGCAGCAGGCCGGCGAGAGTGCAGCACAGGTTGGTAGCGGCGATGGCGTGGGGGTTGCCAAACCGTGCGGACAACCACAATGCGAATACGGTGAGGATCCCGCCAATGATGTTAATCAAAAGCAGCGGCTCCCTTCGTTCCGCCCGCAGCACTACCGCGCAACAGTGGACGATGTGATGCACCACCGCAGCGGCCAGCAGCGTGCTGGTGGTGAGCCAGTCGGCGAGCCGGTCGAGGTGCGGGACTTTCAGGATTGTCAGGCAGCCCAACACGATGGATATGCCCAGGGCGGCGCACAATGCGAGCAAGCTGGAGGGTAAAGTGACCTGCCAGAAGCCATGCCGGAGGGTGTCGAATTGTTTGGTGCTGATCAGGTTGCCATAATGGGCCGCTTTGCTGATCGGCCAAACGGTTGTCACCATCAACACCATGTTCATGATGGCCAATGAGAAACCAAATTGGCCGGCGACTGTGGGGCCCTGTTCCGCAAGCACAATGGGATTGATGGCTTGGAAGACCAGGAAGCCGTTAAGCGCGCTGAGACCGATTTTCCATTGGAACGGCCATACCTCTTGATACCATTCCCGGTAGCCGAAAGCGGTTGTATTGTTAGAACGAGGCTTGTTCCGCCACAGCCATATGGCGGATAGAGCGAAGCGGAAAATCCAAAAGGCAGCCAAACTCCACAACCCGAATCCGTATGCCAGACAGAGGACAAGGATGGGGCCGGACAACAGTTCCTGATAGAACCGGAAGCGCCAGGCGGCGACTGCCGACACGCCGCCCTCGACAAAGGCGATGCCGGGCACGATCAATTGCGCCAAGAACATTGCTCCAACAAATGCCAGCCAAGGGTGGAGCCAGACGATGCGGGTGATTTCCGGCGTCTGTTGGGCAGCACTGAATATTAGCACACCGCCCAGGCACACCAACGATGAAAAAGCGAGGGATGACTTGCAGTTCAGGCCGATGGCGCGGGAGAACAGCCCGTGCAAGCGTGATGTTTGGCCGATGGATGCAAGGTGGTTTGCCTGGTGCAAGACGGCATAGGAGATACCGAGATCAGCCATTTGCAGAAGCGCCCCGAAACTCATGAACGAAAAGAAATAGCCTTGTTCGTCCGGGGAGAGGCGCCAAATCACGGTGACGCCCACCACCAGCATCATGATACCTTGCAGGATTCGAGCTAACAAGGCATAAACAGCTTCCTGGGACACGTTGTGTTATATGGGTGGTTTTGAGTTGCCGGTGACGGGCGTGATGCGGACCATTGTCAGGCGCGGGAGTCTATCATGGGTCGGCAGGTTCCGGAGCGATGGATCTGGTGCTGCGATAGAGGGCGAATTGATAGCCCGGCATGGCCCCCCCCAAGTCGAATCCGAAGAGGCGCGGGCATTGCATGGTCCAGCCGTTATAGACCAACTTGCACGGCTCCCTGCCAACCAGGACATGCTCGGGGGCTGGTTGGATTTCAACTTGCGGGTAAATGAAGAATTCGACGGGGCGGTGGAATTTATCGATATAGGCCAGGAGTGCCAGGTCCACCCAATCGGCGTGGCGTTGAGGCATGGCAGCCACATAGCGCTCACTGGCATCGCCAAAGACGATGAATGATGGGCGCGAGAGGTTGTTGAAAGTGGTGGCCACAGGATGGTCCAGATAGGCCATGGCCCCCAAGCTGGCGAGTTGGGCGCGGGTATCGGCCATTGATGGTCCGTGTTGGACGTGCAACCAGGACAGGCCGGCGGTGCGGGCAAAGACCAGCGCATAGAGACAGCCGAGGGCGGTGCACAGACGCAGCAGCACCCGTTGTTGTTTCGGGCATGCCAGAGCCAGGCGGGAGGATGGCGCTCTGCTAATGAGAAACAACAAGATGCATGGAAAGAAGCCGACGTAGCCGTAATCGGTGAGTCGCGGTTGGCAATAGAGCGCGAGTGCCACAAACAGGATCAGACCGGCAAATTTTCCGCGGCGCAACAAAATGAATATAACCAACATGGTGGCAGCCAGGACACAGGGGCCCCACAGCGGAGCGAGCATGCTGGTGCCGGTGATGGCGTCGCGTTGAATGCGGAAGATGTGGCCGGAAAAGTCCGAGGCACCGGCAGACCAGGAAAAAGTTCCCTTCGCCCACTCGATGATGGAGAACGGACACAAGACGGTTAGTATCAATGCGGAGGTGATAACCGCGGTGGTGCCGGCCACGGTGAGTTCACCCCAGAAGCGGCGGTTGTCATCCCTTTCATGTTTGAAGGACAACCAGAAGACAAGGCCCATGCCGAAGAGCACGCCGGTGGCCGGCGATAAGGTAAAGAGCACGCCGGCGAGCGTGTAAGTGACAAATTGATAGATCCGTGCCGGGATCCCGAGTTCGCGCAGGAGCAGTGGCATGGAGATCAATAAAGGAGCGAGGTGTTCAGGCCGGCCTTGCAGGCCCATTGCGATCACGCCAGCCATCAAGCCAAGGCCGATGGGCAGGACATGGCCAGCATGGCCGCCACGGCGGAGCGAGCGGCGAAACAGGCAGGTCCAAGCTGCAAAGGTCGCGGCATTGACGATGCCGCACCAGAGGAGGAGCTTTTCCCAGGTGTCGCATACGAGTAAGGACCCGAATACCAGAACATGAATCACTCCATGGCAGGAGTAGGCGAGCGTTTCTTTGGTTGCCAGCGTACCGGGATTGCCGCCGAAGATCCACCCTTTGCCGGAGGCCACGTTGATGACCGGCGTGACGAATAAGGCCGCGTCCCAATGCAAGCCCGGCCAACCGGCCATGCCCATCGCCACAAACACGCCCGCGATGCCAGCAATGGCTAGACCAGCGCATAGCCCGGCTAATCTGCGAGCCCGAGATGAATGCGGTGCTGACGAGGGCGTGGCGAAGTGCTCCGGCATGGTTAGTTATATGTTAGAAAAAAGGGGTGGTGCATTTCAGGATTGCGGGTGGATGGGACGGCGGCTATGGCATTATCGCCCTGAGGCGGCGGGCTCGGTCACTGCCGCAGCGCGCCAGAGCCATCGGGTCGATAGCAGGCCAAGCCCGGCAAGCAGAGTCACAGCAAGGGCCCGGCGTGCGTCCGATCCCATGATGGGCGCGTCACCTAACCAGTTAAACACGGGTTTGCGGGACGGCCACAAGGAACCCGGGGTCAAGCTCGGATCCAGGGTGAGAACGAGGCGAGGGGCCTCCCACGCGGTTGAGGCGGGCAACCAATTGGGGTCTGAGGTGGGGCTGACGGAGATTTGCCAGGAGGCGGTGTTGGGTTTGTCACCCATGGCGTGGCTGACGACGATCGCCTTGATCGGCCGCTTTGGGGACAGCGGAATGCGCCAGATGCCATCCCTGTATAAATACATCGAGTTGGTCACGCCCATCGGCGCGAGCGTGCCCACGTCGAGTTGCACCCGCAGGCCGGGCTCGTCGCCACTGCCGCGCAGCATGACGAAGCCGAGGTTGTCGGGGCCGCGGACACTGCCAACCATGAAGCCGGCCCAGCACACCAGAAAGAATCCGACAAGCATGGGCAGGATGACGCGCGGCCGCAGAGTGATGTTAGGGATGCACCGGGCAGCGAAGGTGGCGAGTTTCATGAGGAGGTGGCGTGCATTGGCAGCAACCTAACACGGCTGGAATTGCCAATATCAGGGATTATTCATCCACGGGGATGCCGACGAGGACGGGGCGGGCGGGGAGCACGCCTGGCAGGGACTCGCGAGTTGAGGTGTCGAGCGAGGACGCATCGAGTGTGGATAGATCCTCGGTGACTGGCAGTGGGCGGAAGGATTCCGAGTGGGTATCGACGCGGAATTCGAGTTTCATCAAGTCGCGATTGGTTTCCGCCCTTTGATCGCGGAGGGCGAGGTTGCCTTGTTTGAGCTGCTTGATTTCATCAAGGAGGGACTCGAAGAATTCCTTTTGGGCGGGGGCGGGGGCGGTGGTGGCGGCTTGAGGGGCGGGGAGCCTGGGCCTCAAGCTGGGGCTTGCATTGGGGAGGGTTGGGCAGGCCGCCGCAGCGAGGGCGGGCACCGGGCGCGGTGCGGTGCCCACGGCGGCGGCAAATTTGGCAAGCGACCAGCCATGGCTGAGAACGGCCGCCGACATGACGGCGAGGGCCATGCCACAGGTGATGGGAATAGCGGAGGGCTTCATCGTTTGTTAGGTTGTTTGGGGCTGATGGGTGGGGGAGGCAGCGGTTGGGGCGGGGGTGGAGGTTTGGGCAGGGAACTGACGAGTTGTTGGAGTTTATCGATGGCGTTGCCGAGTTGGACGGCATCCGCGTCGAGTTGTTGGTTGGTGGTGGCGAGGATGGCGCTGATGGTATGTAACTGGCGGTAACCGAGATTGGGGTTGAAGCCCGGTTCGGTGATAGAGAAGCTGGTGGCGTCAGGGACGAGCAGGTGCGGGCGGATATTGAGGGTGATGGTGGTGGCCGGGGCGAGATCGACCACGCGGATGAAGGGCGGCGCGTCGGCGGAGGACGCCAGATGCCAGCCGGGTGGGACCGGTGCCAACGGCTTGGCAGGGAATGGGGCGCGCAGGGTCACACTTTTCGGATCGATGGGGCTGCTGCTGATTTGGAGCTTTTCGACCTGGACGGTTAGACTCGGTTGGGGTTTGGCGGTGGCTGGCACTGCGGCATCATTGGCTGCTGCCTCGGCGTCATTGGCTGATGGGGTGGTGTCACTGGTTGCAGGGGTGGTGGCGTTGGCCAGGGGGGCGTCCTCGTTGGCCAGGGTCGCCTTGGGATAGGGGGATGGCGGTGGCGTTAGGGGCGGGGCTGTGTCCTGGGCCAGGCAGAACAGTCCACCGAGGCCGCTGGCGGTGAGCAACAGGAGGGGCAGTTTCATTTTTGCGCAGGTTGGAGTTGGATGGATTCGGTGGTATTGAGACCGTCCGGTTGCGGGATGTCGCCCGCGCCATTTTGGTTGGCTGGCAAGGCGGGGCTATCGGCGCGGAGGATGGTGGTGGGGATGGAGCGCTCGAGGAGTTTGTTCCATGCGGCGAGCAGGATCGAGCCTTCCTTGCGCAGGGCGCTGGAATTTTCCTGATAGGTGGTCAGGCGTTTGAGCAACTCGCGGGACTCGGCGACTTCGCGATCCGTCCAGGCGAGGTTGCGGGTTTGATAGAGCACCGGCACATTGAGGATGATGCGGCTGAGGTCGCCGTCCGGGCTTTGGGCGGTGAGGACGTGTTGGATGCTGAGGTTGGTTTCCTCAAAGGCTGGCGCAGCCGGGTTGCCGGGCCGGGCCGGGGCATGGCTGGGGCGCGGCGCGGTGGGCGGGGCTGGGGTGTCGCCTGGCAGGCGCTTCATGTTTGGCAACACGCTGGTGGCAAGCGGGGCGGCAAGCGGGGCGGCAAGCGGGGCGGCAGGCGGGGTGGCAGGCGGGGTGGCAGGCGGGGTGGCAGGCGGGGTGGCAGGCTGGGTGGCAAGCGGGGTGGCAAGCGGGGGTGCAAGCGGGG
>JBILFE010000486.1:0-3701 GCA_044351705.1 Luteolibacter sp.
CTGCCGTTTGCTTTGCGTTTTGTTCATATGGGTGTCCGCCGTGCTTGCCTCGCAAGCCTCCATTCAATGTTGGCGGAAATAGCTGCGCAGGTCAAGCGGGGTATGCTTGGGTTCCCAGAAACTTTGCCGCTCCGGGGCGGGTTTGCGGCCTAACAAATCCCTGCCAACCAGGCGGAACCACAGCGCCAGCGGGGTGAACACCAAAAAATACAGCGCCGCGAGCAGCAGCACGGAGATGAACCAGCCGATGGGAAACACCACCACCATCCAGGCCACGAACACCCAGCGCAACAACGCCGGCCGCCACAAGCCAGGCAGACCCAGCAACACCGCCGCCGCCACCAACACCATGCCTAACATGGGTCGGCCCCTGACAAAATACTCACTGGCACCCAGCACCAGGAAGCTCACGAGCCACAGCGCGGCAAATTGCCGGAGCACCTTGCGGCTTGGATTGAATGGAACAGCGGACCATTGCATGACGGGAATCAGTCGGGATTGAATTGGGCCAAATGCGCGTGGCGGGCGGCTTGAGTGGCGGTGCTATCCATTTGGTCTTTCATGAGAATGCAATCCTCCAGCACGAGGACGTCCATGTCGGTGGCCAGAAAACAACGATAGGCATCCGCGGGTGTGCAGACAATCGGTTCGCCGCGGATGTTGAAGCTGGTGTTGACCAAAACCGGACAACCGGTGTTTTGCTCAAACGCCTGCAGCAGCCGGTGAAACCGACCGTGCCGGTGCGCGTCAACCGTCTGCACCCGGGCGCTGTAATCCACGTGCGTGATGGCCGGCAGGCTTGAGCGCACTTGATTGACCCGTGCCAGCAAATCATCGGCGGCGGCCATTTCGCCAGGATTCTCCGCAGTGGGCGGCACCCGGTGGTTTTCCAACACCGGCGCCACCACTAACATGTAGGGACTGGCCTCACCAGGCCGCATCCCGAAATACCCGCTCGCCCGCTCCTGCAGCACGCAGGGCGCAAACGGCCGGAAACTTTCGCGAAACTTGATTTTGAGATTCATGGTGGCCTGCAAGCTGGCATTGCGGGCATCGCCAAGGATGCTGCGTGCTCCCAGTGCCCGTGGTCCGAACTCCATGCGGCCATGGAACCACCCGACCACCATGCCGGCGGCGAGCAGTTGCGCCACCCGCGCCAACAACTCCGCCTCGTCCTCATACACCTGGTGCGGCGCAGCCACTCCGGCCAGAAATTTGTCTATCGCCTCGCGCCCGTAACACGGACCGAGCAAACTGCCTTGCTGGCTGTCCTGATCCTCCGCCACACGCGGGTTGTCTAACAGTTGATACCAGACAAACAACGCCGCACCCAGGGCTCCCCCGGCGTCCCCTGCCGCCGGCTGGATCCAGAGATGGTCGAAGGGGCCCTCCCGCAGCAGGCGGCCATTGGCGACGCAGTTGAGTGCCACCCCGCCGGCCATGACCAGATTGGGCATGCCGGTTTGGCGATGGACCTCGCCAGCCATGCGCAGCACGATCTCCTCGGTGGCCTGTTGGATGCTGGCGGCTAGATCCATGTGGCGCCTTTCTAACAAGGCTTCCGGCGCCCGGGGCGGACCCCCAAACAGCCGGTGGAACTTCGCGTTGGTCATGGTTAGGCCATGGCAATAGTTGAAGTAGTCCAAATTCAGGCGGAAGCTGCCATCGGGCCTGAGGTCGACGAGGTGTTCGAGAATGGCTTGCAGATAGGTGGGCTGGCCGTAGGGCGCCAGGCCCATGAGTTTGTATTCGCCGCTGTTGACCTTGAACCCGCAGTAGTAAGTGAATGCCGAGTAGAGCAAGCCCAGCGAGTGCGGGAAGCGCAGGTGTTGGCGGAAAGCCAATTGATTGCCCTCGGCGGTGCCAAACGTGGCGGTGCTCCATTCCCCAACACCATCCAACGTGAGAAAGGCCGCCCGCTCAAAGGGACTCGGAAAAAATGCGCTCGCCGCGTGGCTCTCATGGTGGTCGGTGAAAACCAAACGGGCCCGCTCGGCACCCGCCAAGTGCTGGCGCAAGGTGCGCCGCAAGTGGAGTTTGTCCTTGAGCCACACCGGCATAGCCATGCGGAAACTGCTGAATCCGGCCGGGGCATAGGCCAAGTAGGTTTCTAGCAATCGATCAAACTTGCTAAACGGCTTGTCATAAAAGACGACGTAATCCAATTGTTCAGGCCGCAGCCCGCCGGCTGTTAGGCAATAAGCCGCCGCTTGTGTCGGAAACCCGGCATCGTGCTTCTTGCGGGTGAAGCGCTCTTCTTGCGCGGCGGCGACGATTTTGCCGTCAACGACCATGGCGGCTGCGCTGTCGTGATAAAACGCGGAAATCCCTAGGATGGCGGTCACGGGTGAAGTCGATAGTTTGAAAATTGCGCGGCCAAGTCAAGGGTGACAATGGCAACTCATTGCCGGTGACAGGGCGTTTTGGCGGACTGCCCTCCGAACCTCAAACATAATGCCAGGCATTATTTAGTTGCCTGCGGCCGTTGAATCCGATTTCCTTGCTGCATGAACAGATCGAATCGTGGGCTGGAAGTGCATAACGCCATGTCTGATTGCCGGTCTGGTAGCGACGGGAAGAAAACGCGAACGCGAACGCGGAGGGGGACTGGGACTGGGGCTGGGGTGGGGGCGCTGCCGTCTGGCGGAGTGATGGAGGGGGTTGCGGCGGTTGACGGAACGGTGGCAGCAGTGGAGGGAATGAATGCGACGATGCAACCCAAGCCACGGGTGCTCTCGCCCCTGGAACGGATAGAGTTACCGACGGGGGCCTGCCTCGGACGGGTGTTTGCACGCAGCTGGAAAGGGCGGCGGCAGCGGATCGTGGTGAGTCCGGCGGAAGGGGCGAGCTACCACGTCATGAGCCGCACCGCGGGCGGCGAACGCCTTCTCGGCGACACGGAAAAGGAAGCGCTGCGTCGCCTGATGTGGCGCTTGGCCCGCTTCAGCGGGGTGGAAATCCACACCTATGCGGTGATGGACAACCATTTCCATATCCTCGCCCGAGTGCCGGCCCACGACCCGTTCGTGGCGCAATTCGTCGGCCCCGGCGGCGAGGAGCGCTTGCTGGAGCACCTGCGCCTGCTGTATTCGCGGGCGTATATCGCGGCGCTGCGGGCGGAGTTGGCGGACTTGCGGCAACACGGGATGCCGGAGGAGGCGGAGGCGCTCATCGCCAGCTATGAGCGGCGGATGTGCAATCTGCCGGTGTTTGTGAAGGAGTTGAAGGAGCGGTTCTCACGCTGGTACAATAAGCACCACAACCGGCGGGGGACGCTGTGGATGGAACGCTTCAAAAGCGTGTTGGTGGAGGACGGCGAGGCGCTGCGGACGATGGCGGCCTACATCGACCTCAACCCGCTGCGTGCAGGCATGGTGAAAGACCCGAAGGATTATCGGTGGTGCGGCTACGGGGAAGCGATGGGTGGCGGCACGGCGGCACGCAGCGGGTTGTGCGGGGTGGTCGGGCATGCGGATCGGGGCGCAAAAGCCTGGGACACGCCGACCACCGCAAAAGGCATGAGCGCGGCGGAAGTGTACCGGTGCTGGTTGTTTGAGGACGGCCGTGAGCGGTCGGGTGCCAGTAGCGGCGGAGCCAAGAAGCGGGCTGCGATTGGCAGCGAAGCCGCCGCCGCAGAGAAACAACGGCAGGGGAAATTGGGTCGCGCCGCCTTGTTGCGCTGCCGGGTGCGGTATTTCACC
>JBILFE010000023.1:0-12801 GCA_044351705.1 Luteolibacter sp.
TTATGATTATTTCAGTGGCATCAGTGGTCCTCAGTGCATTCAGTGGTAAAAATCGTCACCCAAAATCATAAAATCCCGTTAACTTGACGCGCATGCCCGCAGGTGCGCCAAGCGGCGGAACACCGGGATTTTCATGCCAATCCCGGTTGCCGCGTTGACAGCCAGTCCGGACTTTGCCACCTTCCCCCGCATGGACACGATCAAACTTTTTCTCGGCACCACCATTGCGCTGTTGCTGGCAGCTCTGGTGATGTCATGGCATGGCATGCAGCAAGGAGTCAAAAACACCTCGGCGGATGAATACGCACGCTTGCGCAAACAAATCGATGCCCTCCGCGAAGATCAAAACCGTCGCGATTTGGAAAAACAATTGCAACAAAGCAACGCCACTCTCGCCAACACCACTGCCACCCCTGCCGCCACAAACGAAGAACTCGCCATCGCCAAGCAACAATTGAAAGAAAGCGAGGCGATGCGCCAGGCACTCGCCGAGGAAAAGACCAAGGCCGAACGCAACGCCAAAGTCTCTGACAGCGAAAACTTGCTGCTGACCCAGCGTGAACTCGAGAAAAAGAATACCGTGGCGCGGGAAACCCGCCTTATCATGCAAGCCCTGCTCGTCGCCAAGGTCAAGGAATACGTCGAGGATGCCCAATCGGGCAATTTCGTCACCCTTGACGTGATCATGCCCGACCAAGTCCAACCCAACACCATCCTCGCCATCAGCCGCAATACCGGCATCCTGGGCCAACTCAAAGTCACCAGCGTCGAGGGCACCGGTGCGGTGGCCAGCCCGCTTGCCGGCTTCGGCACCATCCCTCCGGTCCCCGGAGACGAACTCATCCTGCCGCCGCGGTTCTGACTCAAGCCCATGTCCACCACCGTCGGTCTCATTTCCTTGGGCTGCGCCAAAAACCTCATCGACTCGGAAGTCATGATCGGCCACCTCGCCCAGGCCGGCATGTCCCTGACGCCCGACCCCGAACTGGCAGACGTCCTCATCATCAACACCTGCTCGTTCATTGACGCAGCCAAACAAGAATCCATCGCCGCGGTCTTCGGCGCGGTCAATGCCCGCAGTGCCGACCGCGCCCGCAAACGCCAGAAAATCATCGTCGCCGGCTGCCTCTCCCAGCGCTTCGCCTCGGACCTTCCCGCACTCATGCCGGAAGTGGATGCCTTCATCGGTCTCGACCAAATCACCCGGATCGCCCCGATCATCCAAAACCTCCTCGGCCTCAAAAACGCCCCCGCCCTAACCAAACCAGCGGGCCCGGCCGCCACCCGCGACCCGCGCGACTTCGTCACCCTCAAGCCGCAGTTCATCCCGGACTACACCACGCCGCGCTTCCGCCTGACCCCGGACCATTTTGCCTACGTCAAAATCGCCGAAGGCTGCAACCACACCTGCTCGTTCTGCATCATCCCGCAAATCCGCGGCCGCCACCGTTCACGCAGCCAGGACTCGGTCGTGCGCGAAGTCGCCGATCTGGTCAAGGCAGGTGTTAGGGAAATCAACCTCATCTCGCAAGACACCACTTATTTCGGAATGGACCACTGGTCCGCAGCCCGCGCCAAACCGGGCTCACCGGTGGATTCCTCCAAAGGTGAATCCCTCGCCAGCTTGCTGCGCGCCATCAATCAAATCCAGGGCGACTTCTGGGTGCGCCTGCTCTACACCCACCCCGCCCATTGGTCCGACGAACTCATCGACACCATCGCGGCCTGCGATAAAGTCGCCAAATACGTCGACATCCCGCTGCAACACATCTCCGAGCGCATGCTCAGCGCGATGCAGCGGATGACCCGCGGCGACGCCATCCGTGACCTCATCCGCCGCCTGCGCGCCGGCATCCCCGGCCTCGGCATCCGCACCACCTTCATCGTCGGCTTCCCCGGCGAATCCGAAGCGGATTTCCAGGAATTGTTGGATTTCATCGCGGAGTTCCGCTTCGAGCGGGCTGGGGTGTTTCAATATTCAAAGGAAGAAGGCACCCGTGCCTTCAAGTTGCCCGGACACCTCCATCACATGACCCGCCGCAGCCGCTGGTCACGGGCCATGGCCGCCCTCCAGCGCATCGCCGGCGAGACCAACCAAGCCCAGGTCGGCAAGTCCGTGCGCGTCCTCGTCGAAGCCCCCGGCATCGCCCGCACCCAATGGGACGCCCCGGAAATCGATGGTTCCGTCCTGGTCGACGCCTCGCTACCGGTCGGCCAATTCGCCACCATCACCATCGGTGCTTGGCAGGGCTACGACCTCGTCGCCACCCATTGAGTCCACCCGTGACCGAGGCTCATAAACCCTGAACTCTAAGGTTTTTGAGGGGGGGATCGTGGATGTCGTTTTTTACCACTGAAGCACTGAGGACCACTGAAACCACTGAAATATATCAATCAGTGTTCTCGGTGCTGATCCTGGAAATGAAAATAGAAACCACGGATTTCACGGATTACACGGATTACGAGAGAGTTATGCATTTCATGACATTCATCATTTGGCTGAGTCTGAGACTTGATAGATCAAAACCATCTTATCCGTGTAATCCTCTTCAATCCGTGCAATCAGTGGTAAAAAAAACATCTGCAACCATTTTCATTTTCCTTTTAGGGAAATCAGTTCCTCAGTGGTTTCTTTCCTTCAATTTACCCCAAGTCGAACGCCGAGCTCATAGTCCCCGCTCAGAGGTCCTTGGCAAAATGCGTGCCGCTGGCTGGATTGTTAGAATAGACCACGCAGCCATCGAGCACGGCATCGGCCGCGACCTGGCAATCCGGCCAGATGATCGAGTCACGCACCCTGGCGCCGGCCCGCACCCGCGCGCCGGGACCGACCGCTGAGCGTTCGACGCGGGCGCCCGGTTCGATGATGGCATCGGGATGCAAGGCCGGGCCGAGGTCGAGTTCGCGATGCGCGCGCAGATAGGCGGCGCGGTCGCCGAGGTCAAGCCAGACGCCGTCGTCGAGGATGCAGGTGCCGAGGCGAGCAGCTTGGGCCAATTCCAGGAATGCGGGTATCACCGAGACTTTTTCACCCGCTGGCAACATGCCAAGAAACTCAGGACTCACACAATAGATGCCGCTGAAAACATGGGTGCCCTCGGCCCGCCCCAGGCGCCCGCGAATGTCGGTGCAACGGGTGCCGGAGGCATCGAGCGCGATGTGTTTGGCCTCGCCGTTAGAGCGCAGGGCCAGCGTGACCGGCAGGCCGGAGGCTTCATGAGCGGTGATCAGATGCTCCAGCGGCAGAGTCGAAAAAATATCCCCGTTGTGAACCAACACGGATTCGCCGCCGATCCAGCGCTCGATGTTTTTCAGGCCTCCGCCGGTTTCTAGCAAAACAGGCTCATGAAACAGGGTGAGCTCCCGGTCCTGCCAAATGCGAGGGACCGGCACCTGGCCGTTGGCTGCCGCCGGCTGATTTGTTAGATCAGCCACCGCTTCGCCGAATTGCCCCCAAGCCTGCGGCAAATGATGGGTGTTGAGAGCGAAGCGTTGTATGCCCGCAGCGGCACAGGCGGCCATCGCCCACTCGGCGAGCGGACGATGAAACAGCGGCACCAAGGGCTTGGGCAGGCGTTCCGTCAACGGTCGCATGCGCGTCCCCAATCCGGCTCCTAAGATGAATGCCTGCTTCACGCGGTGATAAAAGCCCAAACCCTGGCAATTGGAAAGAGGGAAACGCCCCTCTTTCACGGGGAGTGGATGACAAAAGCCGCAGACCAAACACACTGCAAGTAGGACCATTCGTGATTAACATGCCCACCGATCACCCACCGCCGCCACTGGACAACAGCCACTTCCTCGCCAATGGTGGCGGGTCAACCCCAATCCTCCAACCAACAATAACCCATGCCGGAACTGCCTGAAGTGGAAACCACCCGCCGCGGGATCGAACCCTATCTGACCGGAGCCACCGTGCGTGAGGTGATCGTGCGGCGCAGCGACCTGCGGCAAGCGGTTTCCACCAGTCTGGGCGGAATCACAGACAGGCGCATCACCGGCGTGCGCCGACGCGCAAAATATATTTTGATAGACATCGCGGATGGTACCTGCGTGTTGATGCATCTGGGGATGTCCGGCAGCCTGCGGGTGGTGGCGCCTGGTACGGAGTGGAAAAAACACGAGCATGTCGGCATCACCCTAAACAAGCGCCACCAACTGCGCCTGCACGACCCGCGGCGCTTCGGTCTGGTGCTTCATCTAACTGAATTCGACCCCCTGTCACATCCCCTGCTAAAAGACCTGGGTCCGGAACCCTTGGAGGCAAACTTCTGCGCGCTGCATCTCAAAACAGCCTGCGCCAAGCGCTCCACTCCTATCAAACTCGCCATCATGGATAGCCATGTGGTGGTGGGGGTTGGCAATATCTACGCCTCCGAGGCGTTGTTCCAAGCCGGCATCCGCCCGCTCACCGCAGCCCGGCAGTTGTCGCTGCCGCGTTTGGAAAAACTGGTGACCGCGATCCGCACCGTTCTAGCAAATTCCATTGCGGCGGGCGGCACCACCCTGCGGGATTTTGTCAGGTCCGACGGCCAACCCGGATACTTCAAGCAAAGCCTCCGCGTTTATGGCCGCACCGGCGAGGCCTGCCACGTCTGCGGTGCCGCAATCCGGCACACGGTGTTAGGCCAGCGCGCCACCTATTGGTGCCCGCACTGCCAACGCTAGTGCAGCCCGCCAAGCATAATGCCAATGATTCGGAAACCCCTTTGATTGATGATTGCCGCTTGTTGATTTTTGATTGTTGAAGTGTCGAACACGGTCAGTGTAATCTGTTCTTTTCAGTGGTTTTCTTGCTCCGCTCCCCCCTAATCCCCCCGCATCCTGACGAATGCGCCTACATGGAGGATGTGGCGCCATGGTTATTGGTAGGCGCGTTGGTGACCACGCGGGGGGCATGCGCGTCAAGTTAAGGGGGTAGTTATAAAAACCCACCGGGTTCTGGTAAATCGTGCCAATAAAACCACTGAAATACTGATTGCCACTGATACCACTGAGAAGAATTTTATGATTATTTCAGTGGCATCAGTGGTTCTCAGTGCATTCAGTGGTAAAAATCGTCACGCAAAATCATAAAATCCCGTTAACTTGACGCGCATGACGCGGGGGGCTCATTTCGCGCCGGTCCGCTGGACTGACTGTAGGGTCACTGGCCCGAGCAAGCCGGACGCTGGTTGGTTGTCTCCCATCCAGTCCCTCGGGATCCGGGTGCGCGTCCGGCGCAAGTTGTCCGGCAGAGGCTTGTCGCCAGTGAGCCGGTTGGCCCACAAATTGACCACCTCGATTTCCAGCGTGTTGTCACCGGGCATGACGGCGCGGGTGATGTCCACCCGCCATGGCGGGCACCACAGCACGCCAAGGTCCTCGCCGTTGAGCTTGACGCGGGCGCTCGCATGGACCGCGCCCAGATCCAGCCACAAACGGGACGCCTGCGGCGATTTGAGATTTGAGATTTCAGATTTGCCATCTGCGGTTGCGGGACAAATGAAAATTTTCCGGTAAGTGGCGGTGCCGCTGAAATTTTTCACCGCCGGCTCGGGGCGTTTGGTCCAGTCCTCCAGCGTGTCGAAGGCCATCAGGCCTGCGACTTGCGGTCCGCTAAGGCCCTCGGTCGGATAGAACCACTGCGGATCAAACTGCACTGTCCATGGCCCCGCAAGCTCTTGCACCGGATTCAAGGTGGGGAAATTATCGGGTAAGGCCGTGTGGCCGGATGTGTCATGCCTATCAAGCTGGCCGGCCCCGAGGTGCGTCCCTAACGAACGCTTCCGGAACACCACAAACACCGCGCCATAAGGCGCCAACTCCAGCGGCACGGAGGTGCGTTGCTCCGTGGCTTCGAACTGCGGAAGGTCCCGTTGCTCGCCGCACACGGGGTCCCAGAGTTCCGGGCGCCCGGTGGCACGGAACGTGCAGGTGGCGCGGAGGGTGGCGGCGCGCCGGTTCGCCACGAAGTAGATCTCGGTGTCGCCGCTGCGGCGATGAATGAAATCCATCAGCGCATTTTCGGCTGCGGTGGCAAAGGCGAAATCCGGCGGCACGCTGGATTTTGTTAGAACATCACGTATGCCCATGCCGCACACCACCCGTCCCATGCCGTATGGGCCGTCCGTTGTCGAACTGGCTGACTGGGTTCCCCATACCCTGTCGGTTATGGCCTTGAGTGCGGTTTCGCTTTCCGGATAGCCGGTTAGACCGGGCGTGCGCTGCGGTTTCGGGCCGATCACCGTGGCACCGGCGGCTATCAGTTCTTCGAGCTTGGCGGCCACCGGCAGGGGCATGACCGGCCGCTCCGGCAACACCAGAACCCGGTAACTCATGCCGTCGGGCAGCACGATCCGCCCGTCCCTAACTGAAAGCCGCGTGAGCAGAATCTCCGAATTGCAGACATCGTAGTCATAGCCGAATCCGCGCGACGGATCGACATGCTTGGGTGCAACGAAGTTGGGCGCCTCATCGCCGTTATAGTATAACACGTCGGCCACAAAGTGGCCTTGTTGCAGCATGTATGAGCAGCGTGCCAGGTATTGCAGGAATGGCGCGGCCGCCTGATTCCACCAGGTGGTGTTAGGGTTGAAATGGGTGCCTGCCGCGAACGCCTTGCCGGGCATGCCAGCGTCAGGGCCGGAGGTGGCCGAGCCGTGGATGGTCAGCGCATTGATGCCCTCGCAAAAGGCGATGTTGGCGTACAGCCGCAAATCGGCCGGTGCCGCGCCCCAGTGTGAGCGCGGGCCGATGCTCGTGAACGACTCGGACGCCACCAGCGGCTTGCCATACAAGTGCGCGGCGCTTGCGGCCTGCTTGGCATTGACGTTTTGTGCCGCCTCATCCCAGCCCGGCAGGGTGACGGCGTGATGGTTCGCCGGCGCCCACGGGTTCTCTTTCCAGTGCGTGCTTTCCCAGAATTCCGCGACCGGCGTGTCCATGCGGCCATGATTCATCAGTCCGTCGTTGCACAATAGGCGCGGATGATGCTGGCCACCGGCTTCCGCCCGCACCCGCATGCCATTGGCGTGTGCCAGTTCCGCCCAGCGGCCATAGTGTCCATCCGCCACGCAATCGGCGATGGTCCGCCGCACGTCAGTTAGAAAACGGTCCGTGACTTCCACATTATCCACGATCTCGCCCGCCAGCGCGGCCAGGTAGCGGGTCGGATCGTAACCGCGCCGGTGGCGGAACTCTTCGGGCAGCCGCGGCGTCCACGAATACATGCCGTCGATTTCAACGTTGTCCTCGTGAAGGTATTGGAAGGTCCTGCCAACGAGCGTGTCCACATCACTGAGCAACGGCTTGTACCCGGCATAATTCTGCTCCGACGCTGCCGGGCTGAGGTAGTCTGGCAAAAGGCCGCCACCAGCGGCGATGCCCGTCGTGGTGCGGCCGATCCTAACAATCTTCCAGATCCCCGGGGGAACCTCCCAGTCGAGTGTGCCGTCAGGCGCGATCCGTTCGCTCAGGTCCACCATGCTCCCGGTCGTGAGGGGACTATCCGAGGGCAGCGCGGACAAGTCGCCGCGCACAAAGCTGACCTGGTCGGCGAGTCGGGTGGTGGTCACGCCAAATGGATGAGTCAATGCGCGCTTGGCGGCGAGTCTTGCGGCACGCTCCACCTCGGCCCGGGTCCCCAGCGCGAAGTCGCGGACCGCTTGTTTGTTAGGCACCGTGATGCGGAACCAGCGGGCCGTGGTGGCTGGGACTGCTTCATATCCCAGCACCCACTGTGACCCTGGCAACTCGGTTACCCGCTTGAAAGTGACACCGTCGTCGGACGCCTCGATGGTGAGACGGCCGGTGACATCGGTCCAGATCCAATCGACCGCGTGGGGCGCGCCGAAATCCACGAGCAGCCAGGGTTGGCGGGCAGTTCCGGAATTCCACACCGTGTTGAAATTTCCATCCAGCAGGTTGGGCAACTGCCCTGGATTTATGTTAGACGTGATGACCGGGGTTGGCTTTGGTGCTCCTTCAGGTATCAGATAGGCGTGCACGGCCACATCGGCATAGAGCTTTCCTCGGCCAGTCGGATCCGCAAGTTTGCCGGAGAACTTTAGCGGCCCCTTGAGGATCGTTGCGGAACTGACAACCATCCAACTGGAATTCTCCGGCGTGATCCATGGTCCGCCAGACGGCCAGCCCGCGCAGATATTCACCCCCATTTTCAAGTCGAGCCGGTCCACTTCCCGCGCCGTATGGCGGAACAACGCCCGCCACGCGTCACTCATATACGGCACCGCCGGATTTCCGCACATGTCTGACACGGGAAATAACAGCACGCCTCCCACGCCTTTGGATTTCAGTTCCTCCATGTGCCGGGTGATATCCGCCGGTGTGATCTTGTCGAACCACCACATGAACACCCACGGCTTCGCCGCGTCCGGAGGCGTCACAAATTCCGCAGCCAGATCCGCGGCCGCTCGTGCCGGGCCCGCCAACAGGCAAAGCGTCAGGCCCGTCGTCAGGATTCGCGTCATCAGTGCGTGCACGGCTCTCATCAATGGGGATGTGGGATGGAATGTTAGGGCTGCGGTGGGCCGGCCCGGTGGGCGGAGCATGGGCGGGCTGACGGCAGGGTTCAACCGGAAACGCATGCTCTCCCGCCCCGTCACATTGGCCGCCATCGCTTTTTTCATCATCCTTATTGACGGCCTAATGGATCCGGCAAACCATGCACGTCAACGCCACCACCCCCCATGCCCGACGCCACCCCATTTTCAAGTAGATCCACGATGACCCGGCTGCATCGACTCAAATCCACCGTCTCCGCCGGCGGCCTGCTGGTGGCCGCCCTATGCGGACAAGCCTCGGCGCTGCCGCCCGCGCTGGAGGGGAGCGCCAAAAAAAGCGCGCTCAGTTCGTTCATGATCCAGCCGACGCGGATCGTGTGGACCACCGAGCAAGGCGTGGAGAATTCCGCCAATCTGCTCCAGCCGCACAGTGGCCAGGCGGTGCTCAGCGAGCCGATCCCGCCGCTGGTCATCAAACCGGGAGGCGCGCTGGTGATCGACTTCGGCACGGAAATTGCCGGATCGGTCGAGTTGTTCACGCCCCCTTCCCAAGCCAAGGGCGCCAGCGTGCGCGTCCGCTGCGGCGAATCCGTGGCGGAAACCATGGCCAACATCGGGGAGCGCGGCGCCCAAAATGACCACGCCTTGCGCGACCAAACCGTCAAACTCCCGTGGCTGGGCAAAACCACCATCGGGCCAAGCGGCTTTCGTTTTGTCAGGCTCGACAACACCGACCCGAAAATCGATGTCCAACTCAGCCAGGTGCGCGCTGTTCTAACACTGCGGGACGTCCCGTACATCGGGTCCTTCAAGTGCTCCGACGAGCGGCTCAACCAAATCTGGCAGACCGGCGCTTATACCGTCCATCTCAACATGCAGGACTACCTCTGGGATGGCATCAAACGCGACCGTCTGGTGTGGCTGGGTGACATGTATCCGGAAGTCTGCGTGATCAACAGCGTGTTCGGCTTCAACGAGATCGTCCCCCAAAGCCTGGACCTGACCCGCGATGTCACGCCCGTCACCGCCTGGATGAATGGCATCAGTTCCTACTCGATGTGGTGGATTCTCATCCACGAGGAATGGTACCTCCATCATGGCAACCTCGAGTATCTCAAGCAACAGCAGTCCTATCTAACACCCCTGCTCCGGCGCCTCACCACCTTCGTCGATGCCGGCGGCAGGGAAAAACTCGACGGCATGCGCTTTCTGGATTGGCCGACCGCCTCCAACAAGGTCGCGGTGCATGAGGGACTGCAGGCGATGCTGACCCTCACCATGGAAAGCGGCGCGCGGCTCTGCGCCATCCTCGGCGACAAGGAGACCGCCGCCCTGTGCAGCGCCACCGCCAAACAACTCCGCCAACATTTGCCCGAGCCGAGCGGCCGCAAGGCGCCCGCCGCGTTGTTATCCATCGCCGGATACCGCGATGCCACCGCGGTTTCCTCCAATGTTCTCAAGAAGGACGGACCCAAGGATCTGAGCACCTTCTACGGGTTCTTCGTCCTCAACGCGCTGGCCAAATCCAATGACACGGACACCGCGCTCGACTTCATCAGCCAATACTGGGGCGGCATGTTGGATATGGGTGCAACGACCTTCTGGGAAGACTTTGATCTGGCGTGGACGCAAAACGCGGGGCGCATCGATGAACTGGTGGCACCCGGCAAACAGGATCTCCACGGCGATTTCGGCGCGTACTGTTACAAAGGCTTCCGCCACAGCTTCTGCCACGGCTGGGCCGGCGGCCCCACCGCCTGGCTCAGCAACAACGTCCTTGGCATCACCCCCGCCGCCCCCGGCTGCGCCCAAGTCAAAATCACCCCCCGGCTCGGCCGCCTCGCCTGGGCGCAAGGAACCTTCCCCACCCCGCATGGCCCGATCCACGTCCGCCACGACAAGCAACCCGACGGCTCTATCAAATCCACCGTCAAGCTTCCCGATGGCGTCACGCAAATGAAATAGTGGCACACCTATTCCGGTGGTATGAGTCTATGACCGCGCGCTTCAAAAACCCGTGGGGCGAACGCATGCCGGGGTTCGGCGATGTGTTGCGCTGGAAATTGGGCCGGAGTCCCAAAGGGGTGTCCGAGTTTCCAGATGCCCATCTGGCCGCGCCCTGGTTGCCGCTGACCCACTCCCAATTGCAAGCCATGCCGGAACGCGGTTGGCGGGCCACCTGGCTGGGCCACGCCTCGTTTCTACTCAGCGGTTGTGGGGTGCATTTGTTGATAGATCCGATATTCTCCGATCACTGCGCCCCATTGCCCTTGAAGCGCTTTAAACGCAAGGTCGCGCCACCGTGCACCCTGGCGGATCTGCCTCCCATCTCCGCCATCCTGCTCACCCACACCCATTACGATCATTGCGATTTGCCTACCCTGCGCGCCCTCGGCACGCATCTCCCCCTCATCGTGCCCGAGGGCCATGCCGGGTGGTTTGCCAAAATCGGGTTTATTAGAACGACGGCGGTGGCGTGGTGGGGGTGTGTGAATGTGGCTCCTGGAGTGACTCTCACGGCCACTCCGGCCCAACATTTCACGGCGCGCAGTCCGTGGGATCGCAACCGCGGCCACTGGTGCGGTTGGTGCGTGGCTGGTAGTGGCGTCAAACTCTGGCACTCCGGCGATAGCGGCTACTGCCCGGCCTTTCGCGAGATCGGCGCGCGCCTCGGCCCGCTGGACTTCGGCATGATTGCCATCGGCGCCTACCAACCCCGCTGGTTTATGCGGCCATTGCATATGAATCCTGCCGAGGCGGTCAAGGCATTCCAGGATACCGCATGCCGCAAAGCCACCGGCATGCACTGGGGCACCTTTGATTTGAGTGACGAACCGATGGGTGAGCCCCCGCTGTTGCTCGCCAATCACTTGCTCGAAAACAACCTCGCGGCGGATCTATTTGAAGCCGGCCGCGTCGGCCAACAATGGAGCGTGTGCTGACTCAACGCGCTCAATGCCAAAGGGGATAACGAGGATTTGCCCAAGGCGTCTGGCTGACTGACATCAAACATAATGCCAGTCATTATCTTGTTGACTTGTTGACTGCGGCGGTCTGGGTCTGAAACTGGAACCGCTTGCGGTTCCTTTAGAATCACTCTGTGGATTTGCCGGGGCGGGTTGGATCCCGCATTGCATTGTCCGCCTGACACGCTATGCCTTGCGGCGTGCTCCACTCACTCCGGTTGCTCAACTTCCGTTGCTTTGAGGCGCTGGCCATTGATGTGCCGGCGGAGGGGGCTGTCTTGATCGGGGACAACGCGCAGGGCAAGACCTCGATTCTCGAGGCCCTTTGCGTGCTGCTGCGCTTGCACTCACCCCGCACCCACCGTCTGCCAACCCTGACCCGCATTGGCAGCCCGGGCTTCGGTGTGGCTGGAGACCCGTGGCACCAGGAACGACAAGTCCGCTACTCGCGCGATGGCCTGACCCTCAAAGTGGACGCCACCGAGCGCCCGAACCAGGGTGCCTATCTCGCCGACGGGGGACTGCTGGTATGGATGGGCAACGAGGACCTCAACCTCATCCGTGGGCCCGGCGAAGAACGTCGCCGATACCTCGACTTCCTCGGCGCCCAACTAGATCCAAACTACCGGCGTGCCTGGTCGCGCTACCGGCGCGCCCTGCGCGCGAAAAACCTCCTGCTCAAGGAAGGCCGCCCACGCGATGCCGAAATTGCATCCTACGAACCCATTCTCATCGAAAACGGCAGCTTCCTGATGCAATCCAGGGCCCGCATGGTGGCCGAACTCTCTCCGTTGGCCGCCGCAGCGCAGCTCATCGTCAGTGGCTCGGACGAACCACTGACCCTGCACTATCTTCCCGCCAGCGGCCCCGACCTGCGCGAAGCCATGCTCGCCGCCCGTGAGCGCGAAAGCCGCCAGCGCCAAGCCGTCGTCGGCCCGCACCGCGATGACCTCGGCCTGCGGCTTCACGGCAGGCCAGCCAATGACTTCGCCAGCGAAGGTCAACTCCGCACCCTCGCCCTCGCCCTCAAGCTTGCCCAAGGCCAACTCCTCACCCAGCGCACCGGCCAACTCCCAATCTATCTGATGGATGATATTTTCGGCGAGCTCGACCCCGGCCGCCGCAACGCGCTCATGAACCATCTGCCGGTGCAGTCGCAGAAATGGATCACCACCACTCATCTTGACTGGCTCCAGGACACCCCGGCGGTGGCTGCCATCCGCCGTTTCCGCATCGCCGGCGGCAAGGTGCTGGGCTGAAGGGCGGATTGAAGAAAATCCTAAATTGCCCCGCTTCGCGGTGCCATGCCAGTTAGGGCTGCGCCGGTTTTT
>JBILFE010000488.1:0-3678 GCA_044351705.1 Luteolibacter sp.
TTGGACAAGTTGAGGGTGTTTGCCGCGAGGGTGTAGCCGGGATTGTTGAACACGATGTTACCTACGGTGATCGGGCCGGTCAGCGTCACCGTGCCGATGCCTGCCGCGCCGAAGATCGCGTTGTCGTGCATGGCGTTGTTCCAAGTCGCGCCGCTCCAGTTGGCGTCGCTGGTGTTCCAAAGGGCGGTGGCAGCGCCGTTGTCCCATGTGATGTCAAGCGGTGCCACCGTAGTTAGGACCGGGATGGTTCGTGACGCACCCGAAGCCTCCGTGATGGTTAGATAAACCGCCTTTTCCCCGTGCACGATGCTGGCTCCGACGGTGATCTGTCGTGAGTAGCCGTTACTCCCGTCCGGCGTAAGAGCGAGTGTTGCGGAGCCTCCGAGCGCGCTGGCGTCGGCCA
This sequence comes from Luteolibacter sp., assembly GCA_044351705.1. Lineage (GTDB taxonomy): Bacteria > Verrucomicrobiota > Verrucomicrobiia > Verrucomicrobiales > Akkermansiaceae > Luteolibacter. The sequence continues at coordinate 404 of JBILFE010000488.1, forward strand.
CCACCGAGGTGATCGGGCTGGTGCCGGGGATGACGGTTGCCGCTATGACTGCAACTTGATTTCGTCTAACCGGTGCGGGTGACACCGCGCCAGTCATTTGGAATGTGGCCGTGCCGGGCAGTCTCGTGAGGTCGGCCTCGACTTCAGCGGCGTTCTGATAGTCGCCATCCAGCACCCACGGGACGCCGTCCGGCAGCCCGGCAAGCGTGGTGGAGGAGAGCGAGAGGGGTGCATACATCAGGGCTTCCACAGTGGAACTGGTGGTGATCGCGTTGCGCTGTGCGAGGGCCTGGGTTCCGGCTCCGAGCACGACCATACCCAGCTTGGGACCCGCCCACGCACGCCCTGCCGGAATATTCGGGTTGGCGTTCAAATTCATGGCCGCCTTCATACCGGCGATGGAATCGATCAACGTCCGTGTCTGCGCCGAGGTCATCTCCCGGTAGGGACGATACCACAGATGCACCGTGACTCCGCCGTCCCGGAGCCGTTGGCAGAACCCCTCCAACACCGCCCGGTTCGCCGCGATCTGCGCATCGCCGGTGCCGGATTCATCCACAAGATCGGTGGTCATGCTTTCGACGATCAGCACATCGCTCGAGCCTAACAGTGGCAGCTTGGCGGCGATGTTGGCAAACACGCGTTCGCTGCGGGCGTGGGCACTGATTTCAGGGGTCATCATGCCGGCATCGAGGTTGTGGAAAGTGACACCGGTCCAGCCTTCAAGGTGATCGCTGTAATCCACAATCACTTTGAGACCTCGTTGCTGCATCGCCTGTCCCAGCCTTGCGCACGCACCCTCGCTCATGCGCCAGACGAGACTTGACTCAAGTTTCACTCCCGCAAAATTTTTCCACACCGGATCGAACTTTTTCAGGGCGCGCTCGACGCTGCCGGGATCCCGCAGCGAGAGAAACAGGTCGGGCCGCAGCGGGGTGGCCGTCCCGGAAACCGTGCTGCGATCCATCGGCGTCCCGGCGACCGGTGAGGAGCTTTCACTGCCGAAAACCGCCCGCACGTTGGCATACACCGCTTCCCAATTGTCATGAACGAGGTCGAGGATTTCGATACCGGGAAGATTCAATGGATCGCGCAGAAGCCCCGGTTGGGTCGGGGGCAGCATGTGAAAGTGGAAACCGCTCATCGCCGGGTCCGCCGCCATCGCGGCGATCCGGGCCGCTTGCTCCGCATCGCCCGAGGAAAAGAGCAGGTGGCGCGCGCCATCGAGCAGCAGAAGCTTGTCCTTCATGGCGGCCATCGCGTCGAGCGCGGCGGACGGCTCATGACGGCAATCGATGACAAAGCGGAGCCGCTGGCGGTTCATCCATCGGCTTATGTCATACGTCAGGGCGTCCCGGTCGATGTCCCTCATTTCGGTCCAATCGAGCATCACCCCATCGAAGTGTTGGAAGAACGTCGGCCAACGGATCAGGCTGCGATCCAGATCCGCAAGCGTCGGCATGCGCAGGAAACGTCCGCTCGGGACTGCGTTAGACGTCGGTGCCGAGGCGACGCGCACCGCGTTGCCGGCAATCACGCTGACGTGAAAGAACCGCACGTCGCCTGCGGCGATATGGGCGGAGTCCGATGCAACGCCATCGCCGGAGTATCCCTCCGGCAGGAACGGATAGTTCATTGCCAGATTGTCCAGAGGCAGTTCCACCACCGATTGAATCGAGCCGATCCGGCTTTGGAGTTCGAACGCCTGTGCCGTGAGGTGGGTGTTGTAAATGCCGACGAGCCACGTGTTCGCATCCACGCGGTTGGTGATGAAGGCGAGTTGGTCGTTGCACACCGAGAAGAGCTGCTGGGATTTCAGCGTCCCATCCAGGGTCCGGCGCACATGCTCGGCAAAGACGTAGGGCTGCACCTGCTCGGTGCTCGAGTCCAGCGCTTGATTCCACAATGGATACGGCCGGGAAACCACCGGACTCGGATTGCGGTTCAAGCCATAGGCGGATGTTAGGAGTGTCACGCGTCCCGCGCCCATCGGGACCTCGACAACGAGCGGCACGCCACCGCTGGTCGCGCTCGGGACGGCACCCGCAATCCCGCTTGGATCGACCGGCAGAACCTCGAACGCCAGCGGTTCGATGAATGCGCCCCCGGACGCGGGTTCCACCTGGCTGTTAGCGGGTAATGCGACCGGCTGGTTTCCGATGCCCCACTCAGGCCAGAGCCGTTTCGCGTTGGCTGCGGTCACCACCACATGCCCGCCATGGGTGGCATAATCTTCGAGCTTGTCCCGTAACTCGCGCCCGGCGTCCGGCATGTCGCTACCCACAATCACCGCGCCGTAGCCTGCCATGACCGGCACCGGGCAATCGCTGGTGACGACCTCGACGAGGTCGCCGTATGGCGTCGGGGCCATCGCCCGGCTTTCATCCTTCCACATGCCATTGTCCGCGTAGCGTGGATAGACCGTGTTGAGGAGCAGGTGGGTGAGGAAGTCTCCCGGCTGATAGGCTTGGGCGATATGCTTCTTGAATTGATTGGAGAGCGCCATCGCCGGCATCCAGCCTTGAAAAGGGTCGGTTAGAATGGCGACCGGACATTGTACCGGGCCTGGCCGCGGATGCGCGTCGAGGAAGCCGTTCATCGCAGTATTCAAATCCTCGACGATCGGAGCCGGGCCGTAGGCATCTTCGCAGCTCAGGATCGCGCAGTTCCATTGATATTGGCTGTAGAGATAGCGGCGGCGCAGAGCGGTGCTGGTGTGCTGCGTGTCCCAGGAGGTGAACACCGCCAGATCGCCTGCCAGGCTCACTCCGAACTGGCGCGCCGCGCCGCGCAGGAAGGCATACTGGACTTGGGAATTGGTGACTCCACCCTTGTTCTGGCATTCTGCCGCGGCACTCACCACGACTCCGTCACGCAGCGTGCCGTGCCAATTATACATGACGGTGAGCAGCGCTGCTTTGTCGGAATGGTCCTCGGCCACCCGGAGCTGGTAACGATGGAGCTTGAGGTATTCCTCGAAGGGATCCGTGGAGAGGCGGTTCAGCGATTTGTAAACATTGTGGTAGTGGCCGTCCTGCTCGCCGATATCGCTACCGAGAAACCGCTCTCCCAGCGTGTCGATCATCTGCCCGAGGTATGCGTAATTGATATAACCGCCGGGATGGGACCAGGGAATGTAGCCGCCCAGATTCCAAACGAAGAGCGCGGGGTCCGCCGCATCCAACTCACTCAGCAGTGATGTGAAATTTGCCGCGCTCGGGTTTCTCACAAAATCGTAGTTGGGCCGATAGACCCTGCCGGTGCCGCCCCCCTGC
>JBILFE010000489.1:0-3672 GCA_044351705.1 Luteolibacter sp.
GCCCATACCCGCAACATCTCATTCGCACCGACGCTCATAGAGCGCCGCTACAATGCGTTCCGTCGCTGGCCCATACCCGCAACATCTCATTCGCACCGACGCTCATAGAGCGCCGCTACAATGCGTTCCGGCGGCGGCAGGCTGATGGTGCCATCCATCCAAGAAACGACGCGGCAACGGCTTGCACGTAATTACATTCTAACTTAATCACCTACTTACTTGCTTCCGACTCATCTGCTTCCTCTTCCACCACCGGAGCCTTGGGCAGTTGCTCGACGGCATCGAGGAGGTTGACGAGGTCGACGCCGCGCACGGCCGAGGCATCGTGATAGAAATGCAGCACCGGGGTGGACTTGAGCACGATGCGCTTCATGATGCGGGCCTGGATGCTGCCGTGCTCGCGGTTGAGTTTTTCCAGCACGGTGGCGACATTGCCACCGAGAATGCTGACCCACACCTTGGCCTCCTTGAGGTCCTGGGTGATGTCGATGTCGCTCACCGTCACCAGTGCGCCATGCCATTGGTAATCGCGCTGGAGCACCGCGCTGATTTCACGGCGGAGCAGTTCATTGACTCGGTCAAGGCGGCGCATGGGGGTAGGGGAGTTATTGGTTATTAGTTATGGGTTATTAGGGAAGAGCATGAAAAATCGCGAAGCATATTCCTGATAACTAATAACCTATAACCTATAACTGAACTCACAGCGTCTGCGGGATTTTATCGAGTTTGTAGCACTCGATGATGTCGCCTTCCAGATACTCGTTGAATTCGCCGAGGCGGATGCCGCATTCGAAGGCGTTGCGGACTTCCTCGACTTCTTCCTGGAAGCGGCGCAGGGTGGACATTTTGCCATCGAAGACGGGCACGCCGTCGCGGATGACGCGGGCGTGGGCCTTGCGGTGGATGCGGCCATCGGTGACGAAGGAACCGGCGGCGCGGCCGCGGGTGAGTTTGTAAACCTTGCGTACTTCGGCGTGGCCGATGACCGTCTCGCGGTTGAGCGGTTCGAGCAAGCCAAGCATCGCTTCGCGGACCTGATCGATGAGTTCGTAAACGATGGAGTAGAGTTTGATTTGGACACCGGCGGCTTTGGCCGCCTTCACCGCCTTGGCCTCGACCTTGACGTTGAAGCCGATAATGATGGCATCGGTGGAGGCCGCGTATTGGACGTCGGTTTCGGTGATGGGGCCGGCCGCCGCGGTGATGAAGGTGGATTCCACCTTGGCCGACTCGATGGCGAGAATGGCTTTGCTGATGGCCTCGACCGACCCTTGCACATCGCACTTGAGGATGAGCTTGAGTTGGGCTTTGCCGCCGCCGTCGTTGACCATCGAGTAGAGGTCTTCCAGGCGGTTGCGGTGCTGCGGTTTGAGGCGCTTGAGGCGTTGTTCTTCCTGGCGCTCGCCAGCGAGGGACTTGGCCTCGCGCTCGCTTTTCATTTCGGTTAGGTGGTCGCCGACGTTGGGAAGTTCCTCAAAGCCGATGACTTCCACCGGGGTGCCGGGGGTGGCGGTTTTGACATTTTCGCCGCGGTCGTTGATGAGAGAGCGGACTTTGCCGGCATAGGGACCACAGATGAACGGGGTGCCGATTTTGAGTGTGCCGCTTTCGACAATGACCGTGGCCGTGGTGCCACGCCCTGGCACCACCCGGGCTTCGATGACCGCGGCGCGGGTGGTGGCGCGCGGGTTGGCCTTGAGTTCGAGCACTTCGGCCTGCAGGGCCATGAGGTCGAGCAGGTCATTCATGCCCTGGCCGGTGATGGCGGAAACCTCGGCAAACTCGGTATCGCCCTGCTGGTCGGTGGTTTGCAGCCCCTGGTTGGCAAGCTGGGCTTTGACACGTCCGGGGTTGGCGGAGGGGAGGTCGCACTTATTGATTGCGACAATGATGGTTTTGCCGGACTTTTTGGCGTGCTTGATGGCCTCCTGCGTTTGCGGCATGATGCCATCATTGGCGGCAATGACGATGACGACGATGTCGGTGATGTCAGCACCGCGCGCGCGCATGTCGGAAAAGATGGCATGGCCGGGGGTGTCGAGGAAGGTGATGGGATGGCCGTTGTGAGTGACCTGATAGGCACCGATGTGCTGGGTAATGCCGCCGGCTTCGCCTGCGGTGATGCGGGTCTTGCGGAGGTAGTCGAGGATGGAGGTTTTGCCGTGATCGACGTGGCCCATGATGGTGATGATGGGCGGGCGGGTCTTGAGCAGATCCTCGGGTTCTTCAACGGGAATTTCCGGCTCTTTGATGACTTCCACAACCGGGTGGACGCCCTTGGTCTTGTCGCGTTTTTCCCGTTCAAAGACGAAGCCGTGAATCTCGCAGACCTTGGCGGCGACTTCCGGATCGATCGGTTGGTTAGGGCCGGGGAAAACGCCGAGTTTGATCAGGTCCGCCATGATGCTGTATGGCTTGAGCCCGATGCGGGCAGCCAGTTCAGGGACAAGGATCGGCGGTTTGATGACAATGAGCTTCGGATCATCCGGTGGGTCGTCTTCGGCACTTGTTTCCTCGACGGCGGGCGCCGGAATGGTGGCAGTGGCCGCAGCGGCGGTGGCCGGGAGGGTGGCCGGGACGGCCGGTTTGGCGATGACGGCCGGGGAGTGTTCTTCTTCTTCGAGAAGCTTGGAGATGGTTGGCAGCACCGACTTGCCGGCGCGCGCGATTTTGCGAACCTTCGGCTTTTTATCTTCGGCGTAGAGATCAAGAGCTTCGCGTTTTGCCACATCCAAGGCACTGGGCACGTCCGGCACTTCCGGTGGAGGTTCCACTATCTGATGCTTGCGCGCACGGCGCGAGAGTTTCTTGGTATCATCGAGGAGATCGAGGATTTTAGGTTTCTCGTTAGAGCTGTCGCTTTTATTGGGCATCCGGCTGGTTTGCGTAGTTCGGGGGAAGGGTTGGGGCAAGGGGAGAGGCAATCAGGATTCTGCGGTGGGGGAGGGGGCATTGCCGAGAAAGGCATTGGCGCGGGCAAGCAGGGCGCTCGCTTCGGCTTCGGGGATGCCGAGGAGTTCAACAATGAAGTCGGCGGGCATGTCAACGATGAGATCCGGGGTGAAGCCGCCGGCCAGGGTGAGCGTGCCGGCCTGTTCTTCGGTGATGCCGAGTTGTTCGCAGAGGGTGTGGGCCGCACCTCCGATTTTTTCCTTGAATTGCTCTTCTTTGGTTTCGTCGCGGCGGACTTGGATATCCCAGCCCATGAGGCGCGAGGAGAGCCGCGCGTTTTGACCTTTGCGGCCAATGGCCTTGCTGAGGTCCTCGTCGCTGACCGTGACGTGAACCACGTGCGCATCTTCATCGACGGTGATGGTTTTGAGGTCGGCGGGCTTGAGCGCTTCACGCACAAATTCCTTGGGATCTTCACTCCAACGGATGATATCGACTTTTTCGTTGTTGAGTTCGCGGACGATGTTTTTGACGCGGGCACCGCGCATGCCGACGCAAGCGCCGACGGCATCGACCTTGGGGTCTTTGCTCCAGACGGCGACTTTGGTGCGGAACCCGGCCTCGCGGGCGACGCCGCGGATTTCCACGGTGTGGTCGGAAATTTCGTTGACCTCGGCTTCGAAGAGGCGGCGGACGAAGTTCGGGTGGCTGCGGGAGAGGATGATTTCCGGGCCGCGGCCTTCGTTTTCGACGGCCAGCACGTAGGCGCGGATGCGGTCG
>JBILFE010000490.1:0-3664 GCA_044351705.1 Luteolibacter sp.
GCATTGTTGTTAGAATGTTATTGCCATGATCCTGGTCCGGGATCCAATCGAAGTTGGGCCCCCACATCACCGGGAAACGGTGGCCGGAATTGATGATCGCGGCGCGGGCGGCGAGCAAACGGCCGGCTTCATCGCCGAGGCCGAGGCAGGCGGCCTGGATGCTGTCCTGGCACCAACCGCGGTTATGCCGGTTGGTGCGTTTGTCATAAGTGGCGCGGGCCATGGCGAGATCCGGCCGGCCAACCCCGTACAGCGGGAAGGGAAACACCGCATACAATTCCGGGTTCTCGGAATTGGACGACCCCGAAACCGTGGCGGCCGGGCGCAGCAGTTTTACCCCGGAGACGTCGGCAACCGGCACTGGCGGAAGTTCCTTCAGGAGCCGCGTCCAGCGGGCGCGCTGGGCCTCTGTGGTTAGATCGGCAGGCAGGGCCAGCAGGCGCGGCAGCACGTGGTGCAGGCCGGCGACTTCCGGCATGGGATTGACCGCGCTGTGGAAGGTTTCGAGCGATTGCGCGGGATCCATGATGATTTTGCCGTTGGCATCGCGCTTGGGCCAATACTGGTCGAGGAAGGCGATGAGCGGATCGGCCAGCGGCACCAGCGTGTCCTTGGCGAATTGCCGGTCTTGCGTGAAGTCATACCTATCAAGCATCACGGCGGCGAGTTCCAGGCCGCCGCTCCAGTGGCGGCGGATGTAGCTGTTGGCGGGCTCGGGCGCGGAGTTGCGCCAGCCATAGTCACCATTGTTAGGCAGGCCCCAGAAATACATGGTTTCGGGAAACACGGCGGCATTGGTGAATTTATAGTAGGACTCAACGCGCGCCTTGCCCAGCGGCAGGGCGTCGCGATGCATGCGGAACCATGGATCCATCATCTCGAAGTCACCGGTGGCCAACATCGGCCAATAGGCGAGGCGGGTGTTTTGGAACCAGTAGTTGCCACCCCACAGCCGCCAATCCGGATTGCCCTCCGGGGTCTCAGGCGAAGCCCCCGGCTGTTTTTCCACGGTGAAAATGGACCCATTGAATTTGATCGGCGAGCCCCCGCGTCCGGAGCACGCATTCATGTAGCGCTGCAACACGTAATCGCGCGTGAGGGTGACAGCCTCGGCACCACCGTCCACAAAGATCCAACTGCGGTCCCAAAAGGCCTGCCACCACGCGACATGTGCCAGCCGCGCTTTTGCTAGATCGGTCTTGGCGGCCTGTTGTTCCAGCGTTGCGAGTTGAGCCAGCCAGGCCTCCGGCGTGGCGGTTTGAGCTGTTAGCACGGTGATAGCCAGGGACTGGCGCTTGGCCGGTGCCGCCGATTTGAGGGCCTGCTTGCCATCTGCCACGAAACCCTCGCCGCGCATGCTGGCACCGAAGGTGCGGTTGAGCAGCGGATCGCCAAACTTGCCTATCAACCCGTCCAGATGTTGGACCTGCAAGCTCAACTCATGGATGGAGCGTGTGTTGCGGTGGTACCAAAGGACTTGTGGCGCGCTGGCGGGCACCACCACGTCCGGCAGTACCGTCGGTTTGTAGGCATGAGCGCTCAAGCCGGCTGCGGAATGCGGGTCGTCGTTCGATCCAAACGGTCGCTCGCGCAGGCGCCATAATTCAACCTCCGCGCGGCATGTCACCGCCACGGCCGAGTCCACATCCACCCGCACCACCGGCTGGTTGGCATCCACCCAGAGGCGGAGGAAGAAGTTATCAGTTATCAGTGATCGGTTATCAGTAACTGTTGTCTGGGTATTGCTTCCCGGCACCTGACTTTTGGTTGCTGACAATTTGCCACTGATCTCAATCACGCCGTCGCGCAGTTTGAGTTGCTGGCGGAAGCCGTCCTTGACGTTGAGGGCGGGATCGAACTTGACCCGCACGCGGCCGATCTTGCACAGCCGTGCGTTCTCATCCCAGGCATCGGTTTTGCTGATGTAAAACACCAGGTCGCCGGTCTCTTCCACCCACGCGTTGATGCCGATGTCGCCATTGCCGCTCGGCATCGAGCCCAGCGCGTTCTTGCTCGGCGAATCCCAGACGACATCGCAGGCGGCGAGGCGCTCGGCAGGCTGGAAGGGTTGATCCTGTGATGCCGCCACGGTCGTCATGGCCAACAGCTGACACGCGAATAAAGGTAGCAACGATCCAACGTGACTGCGGATCGACCCGGATGCCTTGTCAGGTGGTGAAATGGTGGCCATAAGACACTCCATTACCCTGCGTGCACAGGAGTTCTTTCAGCCTCACCTATCAACGTTTTTCGATGCCCGGTGGCAACCAATTCTTCGGCATCGGTTTGACGGCTTCCGCGGGGGATTGGGCCGCGGCCGGTGCCGTTGGCGCTGGCGCTGGCGCTGTCGCGGCGGGGATGATCCCTTGGGACAAGGCATCAATTTTGGCCAGGACCGCGGCTTCGCTGGGGCAACCGACAAAGCGGTCGACCTCGCTGCCATCCTTGAAAATGCGGACATCGGGGATGCTGCTGACCCGTTGCGCGGCGGCAAACTGTTGTGCCTGGTCAACATTGATGCGGCCAACATATACCACGCCGGGATGGGCTGCGGCGGCGGCATCCAACATCGGGCCGAGTTTCCGGCACGGTCCACACCAATCGGCGTAAAAATCAATGATGACAAGCCGGTTTTTGTGGGCAATGAATGCGTCGTAGTTGGCGGGATCGAGGGTCGAAACTTGATCTGAGCTGGCAGCGGCGGAAGTGGTCGTGGTGTTGGGTTTGAGAATTTTGCTCAAAGATGACCGCAAGCGGTCACAACCGGTCACCAGCACAGCGGCCATGGCAAGCATCAAGCCAAGCAGAAGGGGGCGAGTGTTCTTGCACATGTGGCAATCTTCACTCAAAACGCGCGCTTGACAACCCCAATTATACCGTCCACAGAGTTGGATTCGCCTCTCCACGTTTATGAAAATCTTGCTTGGCACGATTGTCGGACTGGGACTCACCCTCTCTGGTGCGTCTGGTCAGGATACACTCGGCACCAAAATTGCCAGTGCGGCACGATCGCAAGTGGGTAAGACTTTGCGATACGATCCAAGTTATGAGACCTTGAGCTACCCCAAGGGAGACGTGGACATTGCCGGGGGGGTTTGCACGGATGTGGTTATTCGGGCGCTACGAAGCGGTCTGGGCGTGGATCTGCAGAAAGTTGTTCACGAGGACATGGCGTCGAATTTTCGCAGGTATCCCCAATCGTGGGGACTTCGCGGCCCGGACAAGAACATTGATCATAGGCGAGTGCCGAACCTTCAGGTCTATTTTAAGCGACGGGGATATGAGTTGACCGTCACGCAAGACATGAAGGATTACAAGGCAGGCGACCTGGTGACGTGCATTGTGCCGCCGCATCTTCCGCACATCATGGTTGTTAGTGATCGCATTACTGAAGCCGGTCGGCCTTTGGTCATTCACAACATCGGTGCCGGGGCGCAGGAGGAGGATCGCCTGTTTGAGTTCGAATTGACCGGGCACTACCGGTTGAAGAAGATCGAATCGGCTCCCCGGGAGTGATTGGCAAGTGAGTTTTTCCGCGTGCCCGGACCCCTGTTGGAAACGTGGCTCCAAGTGGAAAAAACCGTTGGGCCTAGTGTAGTCCGCGATTCGACGCGCGCCGCCCGGAGGAGCCTCGGGACATCCTGCGGTCCGATCGGACCGCAGG
>JBILFE010000491.1:0-3663 GCA_044351705.1 Luteolibacter sp.
CCTGCTGGCAGTCATCGCGGCAAGCGCCTATCTGCTCTACTATCGCGGCGTGATTGGTGGCGAAGAACGCCGCCTGGCTGCCATCTTCGGCACCGCCTTCGACCACTACTTGGCAAGCACTCCCAAATTCTGGCCGCGGTTGAAATTGCCGCGCAATGATGACATCCTCATGGTTGACAGCAGGATATTCACCCGCTCGCTCATGGAGGTGGTGTGGTTTTTATTTGCCATCAACTTCATTGAAATCATCGAGTACCTCAAACTCGGCCACGTTATCAACGGCATCAAGCTGCCGCTGTGAACCCCTTGTGAGGGCGCGCCGCCTGTGGATTTTAAATTGCGGTGGCGGGTGCATTGAGGTTGACCCTGCGGGCCGGAGCTGTCATGGAGGCGCGGCGTGAAAAAGTATTTCCAATCCGGCATCATTCTCCTGCTTCTTGTGTGGCTCTTTGGAGCGCTCATTTACCTGCCGTCCACGGAAGGCAAGCTCAATGCGGCGGCCAAGGAAAAGTTGCAGCATGCAGACCAGGTGGGTGTGTTTGAGAAGGTCAAGGCGGAGTTCAAAGGCCAGGAAGCGCAGCTCAGCGGTTACGTAGCCACGGCCGCCGAAAAGACCCAGGCGGCTGAACTTATCAAAAGCCAAATCCGGCTGGCTGGTTGGTTTACCTCGCCCCTCAATCCGGTCACCGCCGTTCATAACAACATCGAAATCAACCCCGATAAAGCCCCCCCGCGGCCACGACCCTGGCTCATCGTTTCCCTCTTCGGCGATAACCAACGCGTCGATGGCGTGTTGCAATCCGCCGCACAACGACTCGACATCCTTGCCGCCATCGCCACCAAACTGCCGCCCCCTGCCACCCCGCTGAACAACCAGATCACCATCTCGGAAAAATCCCTCGCCGCCGCCGACTGGGATGCCACCCACTCCCGCATTCCCGACCTCACCGCCACAACCCAAGCCGAAGCCACCGTCGCCGCCACCGCCTGCGATGGCCAATGGACCCGCTTCCCCGCCACCGTGAGCAACGCGGACATCGCCGCCGCCCTCAAATCCAGCAGCATCCAAGACTACGAGATCACCCACGCCTTGGCCAAACTCCGCTCATGGAAATTCCTCACCCCGGAGGAACTCAAACAACAAGCCGAAGCCGAAGCCGAAGCCAAAGCCAAGGCTGCGGCCAAAGGCCCCGCCTCGGCTAACAAAGCCCTCGGCCCCTTCATCGGCCCTAACGGCGCTCCCGCCCGCCCGCCCCGCTAAGCCATCACTTCCCCCCCAACCGCAACGACTCCCACCCCCATCCCATCATGAACGCAGGCAACCTCTGGTTTATCATCAAACTCCTCCCGCTCCTGGCCCTTACCGCCGTCCTCTTCGGCGGCCTTGGCTGGTGGCTGCGCCGCAAGTTCCACGCCCCGGTGGTCTCCAGCAGCAAGCCCCATGCCCACGATGACCTGCCCGCCCGCGAACGCGTCAAAAAACTCGAACATGCCCTCGCCAAATCCGAGGCCGCTCACAAAGCCCTCCAACACGACCTCGATACCCTCCAGGCCAAATCCGTGGCCAAGAGCACCTTGGAAAAAGCCAGCAAGGATCTAACGGACGCGCAGCTCCGCATCGACGCCGACCACAAGCGCATTCAAATCCTCGAAGGGGAACTGCGCAAATCCCGCGAAAACCTCAACACCGTCAATTCCACCGCCGCTGAAGCTAACAAAGGCCAGCGCGAGCGGACCTTCGTGCTTGAAAATGAACTGTCCAAAACCCGCGAGGCACTCGCCATCCTCGAAGCCCGCCCGGACAACTCGCTGACTCTCCAGGCGGAAATCGACCGCTTGCGCGAGAATCTAACCAATTCAACGCGTGTCATCGGCGAACTGCGCAAACAGGAAGCCGCCGCCACCCAGGCCCTAACCAAATGCCAGGCGCAACTCGAGGCCGCCACCCACCATGCCGCTGTCCCTGAGGCCGGCCCCGTCAGCGTCCTTGCCGCCATGGAAATGGCAACCCACAAGCCTAACAAAACAAAAACCTCCAGCAAGATTGCCGACGCCATGGCCGAAGTGGAACAACTCCAGGCGCGCAACGCCCAAAAGGAAGCCGAGCGCCTCGCCGCTGAAAGTGCCGCCGCCGCAAAGGCCGAACAAGAGCGCCTCGCCGCTGAACAGGCCGCCGCCGCAAAGGCCGAACAAGAATGCCTCGCTGCTGGGCAGGCCGCCGCCGACCAAGCGACTGCTGGGCAGGCTGCCGCCGAGCAAGCCCCCGCTGAGGCCGCAGCTGAACAAGCGGCCGCCGCAAAGGCCGAGCAAGAACGCCTGCTTGAGCCACTCTCATCAGTCGGGTAACATCTGGCACAGGACGGTTGATCATCCCGACTAGGCAGCGGGCAACATGCCCGCGCCACAGTGGACCGGGCAAGCTGCCCGGGTAGGCAGAGTGCCGCCCCTCCGGTCGTCGTGCCGCAACCACCTTACGGAGGGACAGCGATGGAAGTCCGGCCGCAGCGTTAGGCCACGGCATCCCCCCTCATTGGTGCATACCCGGCGAACCCTGCCATTCACCGAAGTTGCGGAATTTTTCGTAGCGCTGGTTGAGAAGCGTATCCATGGGCAGGGCGCTGAGTTCGGCGAGGTGGCGGCGGACGCAGTCACTGAAGGCACTGGCGGCGGCATCGTGGTCGTGATGAGCACCGCCGAGCGGTTCACGAATGACGTCGTCGATGAGTCCTAACTGTTTGAGATCCGGCGCGACGAGTTTCATGGCAGCGGCGGCTTCCGGGGCGTGCTGGCGGTGTTTCCACAGGATGGCAGCGCAGCCTTCCGGACTGATCACGGAGTAATAGGCATTTTCCATCATGATGACGCGGTCGGCCACCCCGATGCCGAGGGCGCCCCCGGAACCGCCTTCGCCAAGCACCACCGCAATGGTGGGAATGCGCAACAGCATCATTTCGCGGAGGTTGTGGGCGATGGCTTCGGCGATGTTGCGTTCTTCGGCACCGATGCCGGGAAAGGCCCCGGGGGTATCAATGAGAGTGATGACGGGCAGCCCGAATTTTTCAGCCAGGCGCATCAGGCGCATGGCTTTGCGATAGCCCTCAGGGTGGGCGCTGCCGAAGTTACGGCGGAGATTTTCCTTGGTGTTGCGACCTTTCTGATGACCGACGATGACGACGCGCCGCCCGCCGATGCAGGCGAAGCCACCGGGCATGGCATGATCATCCCCGATGTGGCGATCGCCATGAAGCTCATAGAAATCGGTGAAAGCATTGGCCACATAATCCAACATGAAGGGACGGCTGGAGTGGCGGGCAATCTGGACGCGCTGCCAAGGGGTCAGGTTGTTGTAGATAAAGGCGCGGGTATCAGCAAGCTCGCCCTCCAAGGCGGCCATGTCAGCGGACAAGTCGAGATTCTGTGAGGCGGCTCTGGCACGGAGTTTATCCAGCTCGCGTTCCAGTTCGGCAATGGGTTTTTCAAATTCGAGCAATTGCATGGGATCGGGTGGTGAAGGGCTGGAGATGCAAACATTCAGTTGGAGAAGATGGCCCGGTCGCAGCCATCAATGAGCGGCATTGCGAATTTCCACGGGGGTGCCAACACGGGTGAGTAAAAAGATTTCCTCCATATCCGGCCCACTGACAAAAATGCCGCGGGTCTCTC
>JBILFE010000492.1:0-3658 GCA_044351705.1 Luteolibacter sp.
TACGCGGAAGGCTTCGGGGATGATGCCGTCCTTGGCCCAGTTGAGCACGGTTTTGGGATCAACCTTGAGAAATGCCGCGATTTCTTCGGCTGTATGCAGGTCGTCCGGGGTGTCGGTGGCGGCGGTAGATGAAGTGGATGACATCGTGTTGCCGGGCCAGTGTTTCACCCGTCGTCGATTCGGCAAGCCGATTTTCAGCTCGATATTCCGGACGTCGTGTGGTAGACATTCCGCAGCATTCGGGAAACCCAGGCCCGTCCGAGGACATGGCGATGGTGCCCGTATTGCCGCCATTCTATCAAAACCCCCGGAAAATACGGGCAACATACGGGCACACGGGGGAAACCCTATCAAAATGAAAAAGCCCCAATCCATTGAGGATTAAGGCTTTGCAATGGCTCCGGCGGTTGGGATCGAACCAACGACCTAGTGATTAACAGTCACCCGCTCTGCCGCTGAGCTACACCGGATAGTTTGAGCGCAGCACATGTGCGCGCGGCGGGAAGATGGATTGGCGGAGTGTGGTGTGGCAAGGGAAAAATTCGTTGCTGGCGGAAATAAATGAATCGGGGGACAAATCCGGAGTCTCAACCGCCCGCGGCCAGGGTGACCACTTCGAGACGGGCACCATCGGGCACCGGGGTGAGTGGGTAATCCCGCGGGAAAACCACCTCCGCGTTGAGTTCCACCACCACGGGTTTGTCACTCAGGCCTAGGGAATCGAGCACCGCAGCGAGAGTGACGGGAGCCGCGAGTGAATGGGGGCTGCCATTGAGGGTGATGTAGATGGTCATGGGGATTATTTCCATTGGGTCAATTGCTCCGGGAATGGGCAGGCATGGCAATCGGAAAAATCCTCGAGGCAAAAATCATGATAGATCTGCAACAGCGCCTGATGCTGGGAGACCCGCCGCAACCAGGGCTGGGCGAGCGGGAGCGAACCAAACAAACGGATGGCGCAACGCCTCACCTTTTCGTTAGGGGCGGAGTTGCGCAGCTTGTAGTAATCCTTGAAAGTCATGGCCTCCTCGCGGATGGCGAGCGGCGCCAGATGGTTGGCCACCAGTTCCAAGCCCTGCCTGCGGCCGAACAAGGCCAACTTTTGAGCGGTTTGGGCGGAGGTCAGGGTGTGGCGGCGCGACCAGAATGGATGTTCCAATGCTTGCAGGAAATCCAGCAGCGATTTGACCTTGAAGGGACGGGCCAAGGCGAGCCGGCGGTATTGCGGCCATGCGGCGAGCAACGCGGCCAGCGCACCGATTCGCCGATGCGGATGATTGGCCGGGCGCTGGCCGTGGAGTTTCCACGGGATCGCCCGTTGGGGCGAAACTTCAAATGCCGCGCGTTGCTTCCACCAGGCAGTCCAGAGGCCCCGCAGGTAATCGCGGGTGTCCGGCGGTGCTTGCTCGTGCAGGTCCGGTGCGAGCAAGCCGGCCGATCCAAACAAGATGGCCTCGGCCGCAACGGGGTCGCTCTTGAGCAGCGCCAGCGGCAAGCGTTGTGCCAGCAAGCGCAAGGCCAGCGAATTTCCGCCGTAACCGAGCGTCTCCGCAGTGGCCTGAAACAAGGTTGCATCGCGCCCGTGGGCATCCTCCGTGCGCATCCAACGGGTGGCCTTGGCGGTTGCGCGAAACCGCGCCGCCTCATCTAACAAGCTGGTGAGGGCGCTGGCGGAGAGGTGTTTGAGCGGATGGACGCAGCGACCCGGATGGGCGATGGCCACCTCACGCTGCGGCCGGTTGAGGGCATCGGCGAGTTGGGATTGGGAAATGATCACTTGCGGGACCTCGCGGTGCTCGCAGGTGCGGGTGAACGTTTTGCACGCGGCGTCCTGAAATACGACGTGCAGCACCACCTCGCGGAATGCCGGATTGGCAGAGTGGCCGTGGGCTTCCCAGGCGGAAGCATCGGGGTCGATTTCCAGGGCGCCGGTTTTCACCACGCCATCGATTTCCACCGCGGCTTGGAAAAAGTCCGGGCCGGCGCCGCGGTTCCACTCGCCAAACTGGACGATGCGCACCGGGCGGGCGTCGCTGGTGCGAAACTCGCGGCCGAAGGCACCGGCGAACCACAGCGCCTGCAACTCCAATTCGGCAGGCAGGTTTTCGCGCACCTGTTCTTCAAACGCCAACGGAGGATGCCAGATGGACTCCAATAAAAACAAATAGGTCATAATCCAGGGGATGCTGGGTGTTAGTTGGTTTTTTTCGGCGGCCGCGGCGGGGTTGGTTTGGCCGATGGTGGGCTGGGCTTGGCGGCGGTCGGCGGGCTTGGCTTGGCCGGTGATGGGCTTGGCTTTGGCGGTTGGATTGGATTGGCCGGCGGCGGTGGAGGCGGGTCGAGGATATCGAGCCAGGCGGCGAGGGCGGCGGCTTCCGGAATCAGGCCATAGCTGGCCTTGGCATTGCGCAAGTCCTGGATGGCGAGGAATTTGTCAGCCGGAACAGCGCGGCGGATGGCAATGAGATGGAAGTCCTGCCGCAGTTTGTCCTCGGTTTTGGTGTAGTGCTGCTTGGCGTTGCGAAACCACACAGCGGCTTCAGCGGGCTTGGAATTTTCCAACAGGATGAGACCGGTGGCTTCGGCAAGCGTGCCGCTTTTCATGCGTGAGGATGCGTCTTGCAGTTGTTGGAGCAGTTCAGCGGGCTTGTCATGCCACTTCATGGCAGCCAGGCGCACGGCGATGAATTCGGTGTCGGTGGTTGCCCGCACGCCGTTGCAATCGAAATGTTGGAAGGGACGGTACAAGGGGTCGCCGAGTACGATGCCCTGCCAGGATGACACCGGCATGGCCATCCATGCCGCTTCCACCCAGGAATGGCCGGCCAACAGGCGCTGGTGCAGAATGTCAAGGTAGTGGGACAGCTCCAGATAGGGTTCATAGACATTGCCGACGGTCACCGTCGCGCCTCTTTCTAACAATGGAGCGCTCCAATTCTGGTTGGAGTTGCTCAATTGTTGGGCGCTGAAGGAATGGATATGGACGGCCACCGCGCCCTTGCGGAAGCGGAACTGGGTGTTGAGAAACGGTCCGCTCACATTGCCGTCATACCAACCGTAATACAGCGAGGCCTGCGTCATCGGATAGTTCTTGGGCAGGGTGTCATTGAAGCGGTCCACCACCGTGGGAATCCCGCCGCGCAAATTTTGCGCGACGATTTGTTCGAGCCACTTGTCGCCCATGGGATACTTCTTGGCGATATCGACATAGGCGCGCCCCCACAGGCCGGATATTTCGGTGTCGACCGCGTCGCGAATCATGCGCTCGCAGGTGGCCATGCTCGAGGCATCGATGCGCGCGGTTAGGACCATGAACGGCAGGTTGGCCTCGCCGATGGGTTTTTCATTTCTGAAATACTTGTTATCCAGCACGCCCATGATTGGCAAGCCCTCGACCCCGAACATCGCCAATTCGGAATCCACGGCCGCCTCATCGCGTCCGGCGATTGGATTGGTCGGCGCTGGCTTGGGGGCCTTGGTTGCCTCGGGCTTGGTTGCCTCGGGCTTGGTGGTCGGCTTTGGCACCGGCTTGATCCGCAATGGCACGCCGCGCAGGGTCACCAGCGCACGAATTTTGTTAGAAGTGGGGCCGAGGATGTTGTTGGCGTCTTTGCTGCGTTGCCAGAATCCGCGTTTGTCGAACTCGATGCGGAGCGGG
>JBILFE010000264.1:0-5498 GCA_044351705.1 Luteolibacter sp.
CGGCTGCGTCGCGATGGCGGCGGCGGTCTTTCCGGTGTCCAGCACCACGCGGTTGAAGAGCGTCTGATAGTCCTTGACGTGCGCGGCCTGCAGCGCGGCGTACGGGCGCTTGGACGCCTTATCAAGCTGCTCAGTGACCAGGCGGTGTGGTGCCTCGCCGGTGCGCCAGCCTTTGGCGCGCTGGTTGAGGTAGTCCGTGCCGGCGCCGACCATGAGTGTCAAGCTCGTGACGTTCTGGAACGCAATGCCCGTTGGCGTCGCGCTTAGCGTGCCACCCTCGTTGAGCACCCGGATTTGTGATTCATACTGCAGGCCGTTTTTCAACCGGCCCGCGGCGGTTATCATGTTAGGTTCGATGGCGGGTTTTGCATCGTGTCCATCCTTGAGGGTGAGGGTGCCGGAGTGGCAACCGGGCTTGTCGGCGGTGAAGCGGAACACCATGACCTGGTCGGGAAAGCTGGCAAACGCCTCGCGGCGATAGCTCACGCCGTCGCTAGTAAAGCTCACCGTATGCACCGCCCGGCTGATATCGAGTTCGCGCCGGTAGTTTGCAACGGGCTTGGCCCGCGGCAGAGCCACCTCGAACTCGCCGAGATTCTGATACATGCCCGTGTCCTTTTCGTCGCCCAACCACAGGCTGTCTTCGTTGAGCTGGATGGTTTCCTTGTCAGCCGCGCCGAAAATCATCGCGCCCAAGCGGCCGTTGCCGATGGGCAGCGCTTCCGACTCCCAGTTCTCGGCAGGCTTCTCATACCACAGGATCTGGCTGGCAGGCGTGGCAGGCTGGGCCGCCTGGCCATGTGCCAGCGGGATCCACCCCAGAGTGGCGAGACCTAACCATACATTGGCGTGTCCGGCAAGATGCCGAACCCTGCCGGCACGTTGCCGGCGCTCCCCGATTTTCAGACTGGCGGATAACATATGAGTGTGGACTGTTTTCATGTGTGTAATATATCACTTCGCAACCGGATCCAGGAAGATACCTGCAATAGCTGCGTTGTCACCGGTGATCCTGTGGATGGTCACACGCACCTTGCCCTGAATCTTCCAGCTTTGGTACCGACCGTCAGTAAAGGCATCAATCACCTGTTTGTCCAGCATCTGGCTGGTCTTGGAGTCAGTTACCTCCACTTCCTGTTTTCGGGTCTTCCTGTCATAGTCGAGATGATAGATCGTCAAACGGCGCGCTGTCTGCCCTGCATCAAGCGTGAACACCACTTCGTCACCATAACGACCGGCGGCGATCCTATCCTTGCCGGTTGGCGGATTTGAGAAGTATGCCAGCGCACGTTTATCGTCAGTTGCTTTGTCGTAGATCCATTCAGCACCGCTTTTCCACGCAAACTTGGCATAAGCAGGCAGCTTGGATTCGTGACAGATCAGCTCATAACCATCCGCACCGTATTTGCCCTGCCAGTCGCCTTGTGTCTTGTCATCTGTCCCGATGAATGCTGCTGAAGATTCAACCGTGCGGGTGATGACATTCAGGCAGGTTTCCTCGCTGTGGAAAACAGTCTTGCCGTCAATGATAGAATCCAGAACAAGATAGAGCTTACGTTCATCGTGATCCACCTTGGGCACGGCTAAAGTAATTGTCTTCGTCGTGTGAAAGCCTGGTTCAATCTCACAGGCAATGTCACAGCCCTTAACAGCCACCGGGCCATTTGGTTTGTCCCAATGCGCGCTCCAGCGAAGCGTGATCTTATTGCCGATCAGTCCGCCGTTGAACACCTCCACCTTGCGCTCGACCGGCTGTCCGGCGAGTATTGTCGGCAGATTGTATGGCCATTCAATTTTCCCCTGCCCGAGTTCTTTTGGGTCGCCAGGATTCTCCTTAAGTATTCCCAGATCCTGCACCAAGTAAGGATGTAGGCTCCGCTGAATAAAATCAACGATCGGGGAACCCCATCCGTCAATTCCGTCCTTGCGGTCAGGGTGATCCTGGGGTTTCCATGCGTGCAGATCGTGGTTCATACCCTGAAGAAAATTGGGCCAGTAGTTTATCCAGCTCCACCCGGCCATGTAACACCAGTTATTTGTGCGAAGAGCACGACAGCCGACGGCGAACTCGCCCATGCTGTTACGCCCCCAGAAATGTTCGCCCATGCCGCGTATGTTTTTGTCGTCGCCGACCTTCTCGTGGATGTTGGTGTAGTGGTCCATGATCCAGGCATGGCCGCCTTGGATGCCGTCCACCCGACCGTTCCCTTGGGAATGCATCTCAAAGACCAGCGGGCGCGTGTCGTCCGCCTTGCGGATGTCGTCAATGGCGGGGCGCCAGGACCATTTATCCTGCATTTCTCCGCGGGGTTCGCGCACTTCGTTGCTCAGCGAGTAGCGTGCGATACACGGATGATTCCGGCAGGCACGGCCCATGTCGTGGTAGGTCTGCGGCGTGTAGGCCGGATTGTAGCGGCTGAGACCGTTGCCCCAGATCGGCGCTTCGGGAATAAGCATGAAACCGACCTCGTCAGCAGCATCCATCATATATTCTGTCGGAGGCGAACAATGCAGTCTGTTCATATTCATCCCGACGCGCATGTATCTCTTCCACGACTCCGGAGCACCGGTACCAGGTCCTGTCGGCGGCAGCCACGCAGGCGCACTGTATGAATCGTAAAAACTGGTCTGACCTTCAGCTGTGCCGTCACTCAAGCCGGTATAGCGCACACCGTTGACGGTGTAGTAATACGGCCCTTCAGCATGCTCTACGAATCCGAACCTCGATGAGATCGTATGCCACGATTTCATGTCTTCAGAAACCGTGATATTCAAGTAGTGAAGTTGGGGCTGATATTTTTCGCGATACGGGATATTCGGCCACCAATAGCTTTCGGGACCCATGTTCCACGACACTGGCCCGATGGTTGTTTTCAGCGTACTCTTGGGGGGGATGGTAACGGTCGTTGGGGGAATCGACGGATATGTCCAATTGGATTTGTTCCAAGACGACAGGGCCGCGCCAAGCTTAACCTTGTGTTCTATATCCGTCGAGTTTTTCAGCCACACATCGCAGGTCAACTGCCTATTGCTTACAGATGTCTTTATGAAGTAATCATCAACGTAAACCGCGGGCAGGATTTTCATCTTGATTGAACGTACGATGCCATAGCCGACCTTTGAATTTCCATGCCAGTCGCACCAGTCGTTGGCTTCTTTGCGTGTCGGTCCATCACCGCCTTCAGGAAAATCCCAACCGACCGCCACCTCAGCCGTCTGCTTCTGGCCAGGCATCAAATAATGCCTGCGGTGATATGCCTTCACCTGAAGAACCTGTTCTTTCCCCGGAGTGGCGAGTTCCGTCAACGCCATTTCAAATGGAACTTGGGGGCCGTGATGTTCTCCTACCTGCTTCCCGTCGATGAACACCTCGCAGCCATGCGCCACAGCACCGAAACACAGTTTAACGGCCTGTTCCGGATATATCGCAGGGATTGTGATCTTGCGATCATACATCACGAAGTCTCTCACGTCCTTCATTACCTGAATCTGCGGGGACTGTTGATCCGAGTTCCACCCGCCGCCCGGCACCTTGATAGGTCGCGCCGGACCGGCATCACAGCGCAGCGTCCATGCGGAGTCAGAGGCAAGATCAATTTCCGATGCGACACCGTACATCACGGAAATTCCCAGTAGAAAAAGAATTGTACCGACAATTGGTATTCTCGTAACCGCCACTATCATGAGTCTCATTGTATTCATGTGATTGTTTCTTTTTCGTTTGTTTTAGTTGCGTGACAGATCAACTTCAAATTGTCCGGATGTTTTCATGGTCTCAAAAAAGGTCTCTGCGTTGCTATCATGGTTCTGCTTCTGATGGCTTGGCTCTCAGCGGTATGCGTTACTTCGGGCCGAAAGCCGTGATGCGCTGGAGCAACAGCGCCCGCGGCTTGTCATTGATGGTTTCCACCTTGATGAACCTGACCTGGCGACCTGGCACCTGGGCCCCCGCATCCAGATGGGTCAGCGGCACGGTCCAGATGGCCTCCCAGGTCTTGGCGCGCCAGACTTCCTGCCAGGTTTGCCCGTCTTCGGAGATGGACAGGATGAGGCCCTCGGTTCGCCGCTCGTTAGGGCGGTTTTCGATCGTCACGGCATGGACGGTTTTGACGGCACCGAGGTCCACCTTGGCCCACGGATTTTTCTCATCGCGTGTGTGGAACGCGACGGCCAGTCTTTCGCCGGTGAAAAGCCGCGCATGGTTCGCCGGCTTATCCCAATCCCCTCCCAGGCTGGAACTGGTCTCCAGCTTGGCATCGGCGCTGAGGATCACCCCGAACTCACCCCGATAGCCTTGCGGCGTGCGCAATTCCCCGATGATGCGACCGGCGTCCAAAGGCGTATCCAGTGTCACCTCGATGACCGTCACCGGCGTGTCCATGTCCTTCCCGGCCAACTGAAGCGACCATTCCCCGGCACTTTGTTTGAACGTGCAGGGCACGCCGCCCAGCGTGCGGGCTGCCAGAACCTTGTTAGGAAGCGGGTCGAAGGCGAGTCCTTCGGCCGGCCACTCATACACGAGCAGATAGAGCTTGTTGCCCTTGTGGCAAGAGCCGCCCCAGGTGCCATTGCGATACGGGCCGCCGCGGGTGCCGTAGATCGCCGCTCCATACTTCTTGAGCCACTCGCCCATGGCGCGGGCGACCTTGGCCTCGCCCTCGGCGAACGTGCCGTCGGGGCGCGGGCCGAAGTTCAACAACAGATTGCCGCCGCCAGTGGTGCAACTCACCAGCATCTTGATACAATCCTCCGGCCCCTTGAAGCCGGCCTCGCCGCCATAGGCCCACTGCCCCCCGACATGGATGCAGGATTCCCAGTCGCTGGCGATGTTCATCTTGCCGATGAAACCCTCGGGTGTGTCATAGTCGCCCTTGACCATCTTGGCCAGCTCGGGCGTGGGTGCTTTTTTGTCCTGTGGCGTGTCCGGCCCGCAGAACGCGGCGGCGCGGTTGTTGACGATGAGCTTGGGCTGGAGCTCATACATCATCGAGAACAACTCGTCGAACTTCCACTAGCCCCAGTCGCGGCCGCCAACGTGGTCGAACCACATCACATCCACCGCCCCGTAGTTGGCTAACAACTCCTTGACCTGCGCGCGGTAGAACGTGTCGTATTTCACGTTGTCGCCCACGAGGTAATCCGGGTGATACCAATCGCGCGTCGAGTAATAGAGGCCGAGTTTCATGCCCTGCTTGTGACAGGCGTCGGCGTAGGCCTTGACGATGTCCTTGGCATACGGGCTGTTCATGATGTTATAATCCGAGACCTTCGTATCGAACTCCGCGAAGCCGTCGTGGTGCTTGGCAACGAGCACCATATACTTCATGCCAGACTCCTTGGCAAAGCGCACCCATTCCTCGGCGTTGTATTGCGTCGGATTGAACTGTTTGTAGTAGTTGTCATAGACCGGGTCATCAGTGCGCGGCGTCTGGATGCCGTTGATATCCCACGGCCGGTTGGCCTTGCGGCCCCAGCCGATCTCCACTTTCCCGATCGAA
>JBILFE010000154.1:0-7195 GCA_044351705.1 Luteolibacter sp.
GTGGATGAACATGCCGAACTTCGCATCGCGGAACCACTGCATGCGCTCGTCGCGCTGTGCCGTGGTCTCGCTCATTTGCGGAACCTTCGACACATCCGCCGCCTGCGCCACGCCCGCTGCCAGCAAAGCCGTCATAACTATCATCATTATCGTTTTCATTGTTTAGCCTCTATGATTGGTTTGGTTTGTTGATGTATTGGCTGACCAGGCGCTGGTTTCGCAGATGTTGCGCTCAAATCCTTAGGCAATGCTAGCATAATGATGAAGTGACAAGATGCAAGAACCAAAAAAAATCGGGCGGGACGCATGGGGTGGCGGTGATTGGAACCACGGATTTCACGGATTTCACGGATTTCTTAATTGAACATCGGGTCGTCAATATCACTGACGAGCGCCTGCCATGCGTTTCGGCCATCCGTTTGTCCCGGCCATGAACGTAGTCAAGGACTTCAGTCCGTCTTCGCGTGAACGTAGTCAAGGACTTCAGTCCGTGCTTCGCATGAACGTAGTCAAGGACTTCAGTCCGTCTTCGCGTGAACGTAGTCAAGGACTTCAGTCCGTCTCCAGTCCGTTTTCTGTAAGAACGGACTGAAGTCCTTAACTACATTTAGATAAGCGTTGCGGGGCCGCGATCCGAAACGACGACGACGTTATTTTGCGGCATCAAGGATGGCTGTCGCCTGTTTCCTGATGCTTTCAGTCCGGGTTGTCTCTGCCAGGGATTTGAGCACCGCCATCGCCTTGTCACGTTCCGGACCAGGACTTCTGAACTGCTGGACAATCTTGACACAGGCCAGCTCGGCGTCCGTCCCGAGCTCAGCATCCGGCATGCACTTCTGTGCCGCATCCAGCGCGGCAAGACTGGCGATACCGGAAAGCGCGCCTAACACAAGCCTCTTCTCGTCCGTCCGTGGCGCCATACTCATTGCCTCCACCAGCAAAGCAACCGCATTCCCTGCATGGTTCTTCACGCTTTCCGGAAGCGATACAATCCTAACCAGTCCGCGAAACGCAATGATCTTGAGATTTTCCTTCGGCGCACTTTTTGCGAGTTCACGAAGATCCGCAACCGCTCCTTCATCCTTCCAATCCGCCATGACGCGGATTGCCGCCTCCTGCACATTTTCATTCCCGTCCCTGATGCTGACGCGCACCCTGTCCAGCGCCTTGCCACCACCCAGGCTTCCAAGACAATGCAGCAGGCTCACACGCTCGTCGGGTTTTGCGTCCTTCATGGCAGCGACAAGCGGCGCTGTTTTCCTGTCCTCTCCTGCAACCTTGGCGCTCGCCACAGATACGGCCCGCTCAGCCGCCAAGCGTACGCGGTCAGGCTTGGCTCTGAGCATCAGGCCTATCAGTGAAGGGATTTCCTTCTCCTGGACCAGGGTGCCCAGCGCCTTGAACGTTGCCACCCTGACATTCTCATCGGAATCGTCAGCGTACCTTATGAGATCTGCAACCACCTCATGGCTTTGCCGCTCCGCAAGACAGCCTATCAGCAGTGCCCTGGAAGCAGCGTCAACACGGGGCAGGACTTTCATGAGTGCTTCGCTTGCGCATTTTCCGCTGCGGCGGCTCAGGCTCTCAACAACCACCCTGCCTACCTCTCCACCCTCCTTTGCCAGACCTGCCAGCAGCTCAATATCGGAGACATCGCCCAGCGCGGCCAGCGCCTGAACGGCGGCAACTCTCACCGCCTTTTCCGCACTGCCTGTCAATTTCGCAATGTCAGGCACGATCGCCTTGGTCCCATTCACAGCCAGGACATGAATCGCAATGACCTGCGCATCAGCGGTAAGGCTGCCCAGCACATCAACCACGGCTTTCGGAAAATGTTCTCCCTTGATTTCCATCAAGGCCGCACCTGCAGCACGTTGCGAACAGCTATCCTGACTCTTCAGCATTTCAAAAATCGTTGGTAGGGCATCATCCTTCACGGCTCTGGCAAGACCTATCATGGCAGCAGCCCGGACACCTCCGGGATTTCCTGCGCCAAGCCCCCCCCGGTAAACAGCCGCCGCATGATCCACTTTCCCATTCGCCAAGAGCGCATCCGCACACATCAACTGCGATTCCAGGACCGCCGCCTTGAGTCCATCCGCAACCTTGGCTTGCATCAAGGTTTCCAGGGCATCCGGACTGGCAATGCGCCCCAACGCGGAAACCGACTCGCGGACCACGGCCAAGTCCGCATCCGTCATCAGCGGCTTGAGCAGGGGAACGGATTTCGCATCTTTTCTAACGCCGAGCGAAGAGATGACTCCCGCTTTCTGCATCCCCGTGGTCTTACCCAGCGCATTTCGCAACGCTTCATCCACACTGGGGAATGGCAAGCCTTGAAGCGCATAGCGACTCATGTATCCCATCTTCTCATCTGCTAGAAACCCTGCCAGCATGGGAACGCATTTTTCCGAACCCACCAGTCTGAGCATTCTGCAGGCAAAGTCCTTCGCCTCGCAAGTGGCATTCTGCGTATTGAGCAACACCAGAAGCTTGTCCTCATAGGGCTCAAACCGGCCCGCTGGCGCAACCCTGATCTCAGTTTCCAGTGCACAGAGATTGGGTGAGTACTTTCCGAATTCATATTTGGCGAGGCTGTCCCAGTCTGCCTGGTCAGCAGCCACGGCACACCTCCCCACCATCATCAACAGCATGACCATTCTAACATATATTTGCTTCGTATGCATCAGTGAGTCCTTTCTATCGTTGCATCAGGGGACGGTCCGGGCTACACCTGCCACGGCCCACGCATGGTTCTGGATAAGAGCCGGTTGGCCGCATCATCACCCGGAAATGTTTCGGTTACTGGATCCCATTTGACTTTTCGTCCCAGCCGCATGGCGATGTCGCAGAGCAGGCTGATGGTCGATGACCGCTGGGCGACCTCCACCGGGCTGATAGTCTGGCGCCGGGTGCGGACACAATCCAGGAAATTATCGGCGTGGTTGCGTGATTCATACAGATGCATTTCCTGCGGCAGGATCTCGGAGGTCTTGAGTGAAACCGGCGTGGTCTCCAGCACATTGCCGCGGCGGACGTACACGGATCCTTCCGTGCCTTCAAACAACACCCCCTCCGAGGAACCCCGCAAAGGAGCCGGTGCCTTGCCCGCGCTGGTGTGGATCAGTTTCACGCCATCCGCAAACGTGCATTCCGCCCGCCACTCATTGGCTATATTGCAGAATTCAGCATTCATGTAATCGCCTTTCCCCTCGATTTCCACCGGCCCGCTCAACTCGGTGCCATGTCCCCACTGGGCAATATCGGCGTGGTGCACACCCCAGGTGCACAGGAAACCCATCGCATAGTCCGGCATACCGGCCCAGCGGTCGTCCAACGCCTGCCCCACATAGGGAATCACCGGGGCCGGTCCAAGCCACATGTCAAAATCCAGTTCCTTGGGTGGCGGTGACGGTGCTAACAAGCGGCGCGTTCCACCACCGGGCACAGTGATCGTGATCGTGTGCAATTTGCCGATTCGTCCGTTGCGCACCAGTTCACAGGCCCGGCGGAAATTCGGCTCCGACCGTTGCTGTGTGCCGAATTGAAAGACCCGGCCGTATCGCTTGATGGTGTCGCAAAGGATGCGGCCCTCGGCCACGGTGGTTCCTAACGATTTCTCGCAATAGATATCCTTGCCGGCTTTGGCCGCCGCGATCGCAATCGGCACATGCCAGTGTTCCGGCGTGGAGATCACCACGGCAT
Organism: Luteolibacter sp.; assembly: GCA_044351705.1. Lineage (GTDB taxonomy): Bacteria > Verrucomicrobiota > Verrucomicrobiia > Verrucomicrobiales > Akkermansiaceae > Luteolibacter. The sequence continues at coordinate 3,706 of JBILFE010000154.1, forward strand.
CAATGTCGGCACGTGCCAGCAGTTCACGGAAATCCGTATAGGCATGCGCTGCGCCGAGTCGTTGTTTTGCCGCCTCCGCCCGGTTGGACCAGACATCGCACACGGCAATGGCTTGTGAGCCAGCTCCGAGAAAACCGGGTGCAGTTCCTTGCCCCCGTCCCCCCTGTCCGATAAACCCCAACCCGATCCTGTTGCTCGGCGCAACTCCACCGTCAAGTCCCAGCACCGACGACGGCACGATACCCGGCCCCACAGCCGCAGCACCCGCCACTAGCGAGGCCCGGCCGAGGAATGTTCTTCGTGAGATGATATTATTCATTTGAATGCTCCTTGTTGGCGATCCAGCGGATCGCATTCATGATCAACCGGCGGAAATCATCGTCCTGAAAGGAATCGTGAAAGTGCGGTCCGGTGCAACTGAAAGTGCGACCGCCACCCGTCCGTTCGAATGCCCAGGCAACCACTTGATCCGCCGGTTTGCCCACCGGGGAACTCGCCGTCAAAATCGGCGTGACCTTGCCGGCCGATTCGTCGAACAGGATTCGCCGATAAAACTCTTCGCGCGCAAACCGCATCGGCTTGACGCCCCGGCAAATCGAATGTTCCGGCGTGACAATGGACAATCCCAGATCGTTCTCCATCGGGTGGCTGGAATAACCGAGCTTCTTGTTGCCACCGCTCCATTTCAGAAATTCCTTCTCCGCATCATCCCCAACAGCCGTGGCTGCATGGAGGCACATGAGACCAACGCCACGCTGCATCAGTTGGCCGAACTTGTTCATTACGGCGATGTTCTTTGCTTGAAACAGATGTTGATCCCAGCCTTCCCACATAAGGACGATGGCGGCGGCGGCATCAAGTTCCGCCAAGTCATCCGGCAGCCGATCCAGATACAACGCCGTTGCGACACCTCTAAAATCTTCCGATGTGTCAACCCACTGCTTGAGCAGCGTTGCACCGGCCTTGTGCGCGTGAGCGCCCGGCCCATGGGTGTCGGCTCCACCGATGAACACAATTTTCCGGGAGGATGATTTGTTGTCCGCCGGTCTTGCGCTCGATTTGCCGGCGCTTGGAAAGTCCGCCGGAACATCGGTTAGAGTGACTTTCCCTGTTGCCGCCCATTCTGTCCCACGCAGGAACACCGTCTGGAATCCGACACAGGACATGGCTCCGGCACTGTGACCGAGCATGAGGTGAAAGATGCGTCCCTTGCCGAATCGGTTGACGACCACGACCGGCTCATGGTTGCCGGTGCCGCCGGTCTCCTTGGCGCTCAACGCCGTGGCCAGCACCTTCACATTCCTGATGGATTCAGGCTTGCCGCGAAATCCGTGGTACAGTTCGTCCGCCGTGTGCAGCCATGTCTGGGGCAGACCGGCCATGATCGGGTGCTCCGACTCCCGGCTCTTGACGACCCACTCGTGCTGGCTGCCATGCCCGTTTTGCTTAACTCCTTCACCAGGGGGAATCTGAACCACCGACTGTGTACTCTCATCAAACTTGAAGCCGACTCCATCCTGCTGCCCCCCCGGCCCGATGCCGATCATGGCCCGATACGCGTCCCATGCCGCGAACTGCCCCACCGCATTGTGAACCACCACCAAGCCACCGCCGCCGTTCACATATCTCTCAAATGGCTCCTGAGTCGCTGCGGACCAGTCCCGGCCATGCGCATCCAGCACTACTACGTTGTATTTCCCAAAATCGGGAGCAAAAGCTTGTGCCTCTTGTGCTGTGGACAATGTTGCAATATCGACATCAAACTTCCCGCCGTGCTGGAGCACACTTTTTAAAATCGACGTTGTCTCCTCCCACTTGTGCCCGTGCGGATCGTAACCGGTCACTAGCAACGCCTTCAGCACCGCGCCACTCACAATCTGTTTCTCCAACCACGGCGCGACCTTGTCGGCCCAGCATTTGCCATGTTCGCGCAGACCCTTGCCGCTGAAGTGAACCCCGTCGCGCAGGTCGCCCTTGAGAGCGTCGCTATCAGGTCCTTCGAGGGCGATGCCGTCAGTCCACAGGGATTTCTGGGCGTCGCGCATCTCCGGCACGCCGTCGCCGCCATGGGAACTGACCAGCGCGACGAACCATGGTGCGTCCCAGCCGATTGCCTTGCGCGACTCTTTGATGAGCTGCTCAAGATAGACCCGATAGGGTTTGCCGATCAACGTGCGCTTGGGATCCGGTTGACCGGCGTCGGACTCGCCCTGATGCCACAAGACGGCGCGAAAGCCCTTCGGTCCTAACTGTTTCATGCGGCCTGTCAACATGTCAAAGGCCTCGCCCTTGCACTCCCACTCACCGCTTGGAAGCTGGCGCACCCGGCCTTCCAGCGTCGGCGGATTGGGAAACGTCGCGCCCTTGGGCAGCCACTCGCGCACGCTGGTGGCGCCGATGCCGCAGGCAATGATGCCCACAGGCACCGTGAATCTAGCAACCATGGCATCGCCAAAGGGTGGCTGAAAACTGCCTTGGCCGCCGCTGGCACCGGGCTGCGGATCGTTGGCCAACTGCCACTTTTTGCCATCGAACGCCGCCACCAGTCCGGTCGTGGTCTTTTGTTGCTCGGCTCCGTGATTCGATGCGTTCGACTGCCCTGCGACCACAAAGATATCCCCCACCCCGACATGTTCTATGGCGGCTTCACCCAGCACCGCCGGGTCGGCGGCGGATTTGCGGAAGCGCACTTTGAGCGCATACCATCCGCCTGTTAGGAGTTTGAGACTGCCGCTGAACCTGCCGTCCTTGACCTGCTCGCCCTTGGCCACGACCGACCAAGCCATCGCTTTGCCGCGCAACCCGGCACCCAACTCGGCCTTGGCCTCGACCACGGTCGCTTCCGCCGGGACGGTTCCCGCCACCTTGATCTCGGCCCAGTCCTGGGCGTTGCGCTGGATGACCTGCCAGTCGCACGGCAGATCCAGCACGATGGGAGTTTGGGCAAACGCCGGGAGCGCCAGCAACATCGCGGCGATGCCGCACAATCTAACGTATTTGGTTTTCATCAGTTGTCTGTAGTGAATGGTGAAGCCGGCAGGCCATCCTTGTTATAAAGTTTGTTGCCTGTTGGATTGCAGATGCACGCATAGCGCGCAGCAACCGGGTTTTGAATATCAGGACTTGAAACCACCACGGTCTCACCGTCAATCACCGCATCAGCCCAAGACCACTTCAGTCCTTTGGGGTTGGAGGGATCCGCTATGGCGAGCGCGAAACAGCCGAGTTTTTCCGCAGGCACCTCCTGCATTTGCTCTTCGCCGTGTTTCTTTCCGATGATCAGCCCCTTGCCGATCGAATCAAACATGATGCGGATCTTGCTGCCCTCGATTTTCATTCCCTTGTAGAGCGGGCCGCTGCAAATCAGATCCTTCCTGCCATAGTCCTTGACCAGCGCCCACTGGGCCAGTCGGTCCCCCACATCCTGCTTGTTGTTCGGATGCAGGTCGCCCGTGTCGCTGGTATCAATGGTGACCGCCATGCCGGTGTT
>JBILFE010000494.1:0-3650 GCA_044351705.1 Luteolibacter sp.
CGATTATTGCGGCCTGTTAGCAGCGACCGAACTCTACAGTGTCACTAAGAATATGCTCTATCTTGAGGCCGCCCGGGCGCGTGCCGAGTCGCTGGCGGGCCGCCTCGCCAAGGACGAGCGCTACGCAGGATGGTGGCGTGCGGACGCCGCCGGCGCGCGCCCGTTCTTCCATGCGGCCGACGCGGGACTGCCGGTGGTGGCGCTGTGCCGATACCAGCAAATTGAGAGCGATGCCGGACGCAAGGCGGCGGCCGGCATGGCGGTGACGGAGTCGCTGCGCTTTGAACTGGCGCTCACGAAAGAGGTGGCCAATCCATTCGGCTACGCCCGCCAGTACATCAAAGATCCCGACGGCAAGCGCGGCGCGTTCTTTATTCCGCACCGCAACGAAACCGGTTATTGGTGGTCGGGCGAGAATGCGCGGCTGGCGTCCTTGGCCGCGGCCGCCCTGATGGGAAGGAACTGCACCCCGTCGGAAATGACGGCAGAGTTGAAAGCGTATGGAAGGAATCAGGTCAACTGGATCTTTGGATTGAACCCATACGACCTCTGCATGATGCAGGGCAAGGGCCGGAACAATCCGGACGCTTATGAGGGGATGCCGAATCCGCCGGGCGGCATCTGCAACGGCATCACCTCGGGCGTGGAGGACGAACACGACATCGCCTTTCTGCCTGCGCCGTATGGTCAGCGCGGCGACTGGAGCTGGCGCTGGAGCGAGCAGTGGATTCCGCACGCCTCCTGGATGATTCTCGCGCTGGCGGCCGAGAGTGCTGACGAACCTGTTGAGAGCGCACGCAAAACCGTTTCGCTGGACGGCACCTGGCAGGTTGCCGAGGGCGCGATGGATGACATGCCCTCGGATTTCGGGCACACGGTGCCGGTGCCGGGTTTGGTGGACATGGCGCAACCGCCGTTTGTCGAACCCGGCCCGAAGACGGAGAACACGCCGGCACAGAAGGATCCACGCCGGGATGCCTTCTGGTATCGCCGGACCTTCACCCTAGCCGGGCCGCTGCCAGCGGTGGCAACCCTCAAGGTCGGCAAGGCGATGTTTGGCTCCCGGGTGATGTTGAATGGTCGCTTGCTCGGCGACCACCAGCCGTGTTTTACCGCAGGGTTATTCAATGCCCGGGATGCCCTCAAAACCGGTGACAACGAACTGCTGATCCGCGTCGGCGCCGACCGCTCCGCCGTCAAGGCAGGCGTGCCAACCGGCTTCGACTATGAGAAGGAACGCTATGTCCCCGGCATTTTCGATTCGGTCGAACTGATTCTAACGGGAACACCGCATCTCGGCAAGGTGCAGGTGGTGCCGGATGTGGCGAACCAGCGGGCACAGGTCCGCCTGTGGCTGCAACATTCAACCGTGGGTGAGGTGACGGTGGAGGTTCGCGAGGTGAAATCCAGGCGGGTGGTCGGCAAGAGTTCGGCGCGCCTGACCGCGGCACCCGAGCAGGTGCTCGATCTAACTGTACCGCTTGCAGCCTGCCAGTTATGGACACCCGAGTCGCCGTTTCTCTATGAATTGACCGCGCGGACCAGCGGCGATGAGATCACGACGCGCTTTGGCATGCGCGAGTTCAAGTTCGATCCGGCGACCGGCCGGGCGGTATTGAACGGCAAGCCGTATTTCATGCGCGGCAGCAACATCACGCTCTATCGGTTTTTCGAGGATCCGGCCCGCGGCGGTCTGCCGTGGAACCCCGACTGGGTGCGCCGGCTCCATCAACGCGTCAAGGACATGCACTGGAACAGCCTGCGCTACTGCATCGGCTTCCCGCCGGAATTCTGGTATCGCATCGCCGACGAGGAGGGCATCCTCATTCAGGATGAGTTTCCCATCTGGTCCGGCAAGTTCGACGCCGATGAATTGGCGGGCGAGTTCCGCCAGTGGCTGGAGGAGCGCTGGAACCATCCCAGCGTGGTCATCTGGGACGCTTGCAATGAAACCAATGTCCCCGAAACGGGACTGGCCATTCAGCGGGTGCGCGGATTGGATTTATCTAACAGACCGTGGGACAACGGCTGGGGTCCGCCGGGTGAGCCGGGCGACTGTCATGAATCGCATCCCTATCATTTTTACGATGCGAAGGCCAGGCTGGCCGATCTGGCAACCGCCGATCCATCGGGCGACAGTGTCTTCAACAGCAACGGCCACCGCAATAACGGAACACATGCCGTCATCATCAATGAATACGGCTGGCTGTGGTTGAACCGCGACGGCACGCCAACCACCCTGACCCAAAAGCTCTACAAGAACATGCTCGGCAAGGACCCGACTGTCAGACAGCGGCGCCAACGATACGCGCGCTACCTCGCGGCGGATACAGAATTCTGGCGCAGCCATCGCAAAATGGCCGGAGTGCTGCATTTCACCGCACTGGGATATTCGCGACCGGGCGGTGCCACCAGCGATCACTGGCTCGATATCGAGAAGCTGACCTGGGAACCGGAATTCTACACCCACGTCCGCGATGCCTTCGCGCCCGTCGGCCTGATGATCGATGCCTGGGACGAGACCTATCCGGCCGGCAAGGTGCGGACCTTCCCCGTGGCGGTGATCAACGACCTTGATGCGGATTGGAAGGGCTCGGTCCGCTTTCGTCTGCTCAGCGATGCCACCGTTGTTCAGGAGAAAACATTGCCGTGTGAGGTCGCCGCGCTCGGTAAGACCAAGCTGGACTTTGCAATCGATATTCCTGTGCAACCCGGAAACTATCAGCTTGAGGCCGCGCTCCTCCAGCCGGGCACCGAACCCGTGCGCTGCCTGCGCGATTTTCGGACAGAAGGTGATCCATACGGGATCGTTCTGAAACCGATTCCGGAGAAAGTGGCGGTGCTGACCTTCGATGATTCCTGCATCAGTCACGCGACGTTTGTCGGCCCGCTGTTGAAGAGACTGGGGTTCGGCGGGACGTTCTACGTTACGGATGCGTTCAAGGACAAAACCAAGTCGATGTCATGGGAGCAAATCAAAGCCCTGCAGGATATGGGTTTCGAGATCGGCAATCACTCGATGAGTCATGAGATGTTCAGCAAGCAGAGTGTAGAGAAATGCACCGAGGAACTGATGGGGATTGAAAGTCTCTGCCTGTCGAACCAGGTGGCCAAACCCACAACCTTTTGCTGGCCCATGTTCAGGGTGAATAAGGAGTTTCTACCCGTGATGCTGGAAAAAGGCTATCTGTTCGGACGGGGAGGCAACCCACGTTTTGCGGGCGAACGCGCGTATGTGCCGACGGTGGATAACCCACTGAGCACGCCGTCGTTCTCGTTTCACGATACTGCATTGAAAGACAAAGACAGCTTTGCCGATGCCGCGAAGCAGGCGACGCCAGGAAGGATCGTGGTTTTCACCTTTCACGGCGTGCCGGATCTGGAGCATCCTGGCGTCGGAACAGAACCAGCCGCTTTTGAAGCATGCATGCAGTATTTGAAAGACAATAACTACACAGTCATCGCCATGCGGGACATGACGAATTATATCGATGCGGCAAAGGCGGCCAAGCATCTGACAAAATAGATTTATGTTAAAAAGTATAGTAATCCCGTTTATGGCTGTAGCCATGTCGGCCGCCAGGCTTGTCGCAGGCGTGGAGTCAACCCCGGTTTCCAAGGATTCCGCGCCATCGGTTTTGCGAACAGGT
>JBILFE010000493.1:0-3650 GCA_044351705.1 Luteolibacter sp.
CGTGATATCGATCTTTTCAAGCGGCTCGCCATCGAGCCGTCCCCGGAACAAAACCGCGAAGCTCAGCTCCTGGCCCGGGTCTAACACGGTGGTGGCCGGCGCGGTGCAAGTGACTTCCATCACATTGGTGCCATAAGAACCAGCGTTCTCATGCCGCAGTGTTAGGGGTGCCACCGCCACTTTGCGCGGCTGCTTGCCCGCATTGCGCAGGGTCCAGCGGTCAATGGCCGTCCGCAGCGTCGGACTCGGATAGGCGCAGCGCGTCACTAACAAATCCTGGCCCGCCCGCCCCTGGATGGTTAGAGTGCCATCCAGCAGCACCCGCTCCACCGCGATGTCAGCGAGCGGGGCTCCGTCGACGGTGATGGCCGGCTCGGCTTCCTTGCCATACTCGCGAATGAGGGTGCCGAATGTTCCGTTGGGTTTTTTGCGCAAGGTCGGCCACACCACACTGCGTTTCATCGACAAGGCATGTTTGGCATCGACCCGGTAGCTGACCACCTGGCCGACGTGCAGACCACCCTGTTCGATGAAGTCGGCATGGGGTAGCCGCGCGTCCTGGGTCACCGGCCACACGGTGGTCAGGCCATCGCCCAGCACCCAGCGCGGCGGTGTTGGCGGCGCGGCCACGGTTTGTGGCTTGGCACCCGTCACTTGGAAGATGGCCTCCGCCCAGTCGGCTTGATCGTGTTGGGTGCCATCGAAGCCATCCGTGACGCGCAGCGCCAGCCGTTTCACACCAGTTAGGTCGAGATCGACCGGCTGTGCCGGCGCGCCTCCGTGCATGAGCGGGCTGCACCACAGAACCTTGCCGTCGCCTTCAATGATGAATTCGACGCTGCCGTTTTTTTTGTGAGTCTGGCCTTGGTCATCGACGCCGACATTGGCACTGAAGCGCGTGCTGCCGCCGTTCAGGTCAAGATGCAGGACGCTTGGCGCGGAGGTGCCGAAACCATGAGTGAATTCCTGGCCGGCAATGCGCAGCGGCTTGCCACCTGCCGCACGATCCACCCCCGGCTTGCCGTCAGCTTGCTGTGCGCGTCGCAGATCCAACGATGACAGGCGCACATCCTCACCGGCGGCAGCGCCGGCTGCCAGCAGGCCGCAAGCCAGCAGGGTAGGCACGCAGGATGATAAGAAGATGGATGGTGGCTGGGTGTGCATGGGAAAGTCCGGTAGGGATAATAGCGAGAAATGAAAGAAGGGGTTGACCCAAGAGTGTGCGGCAGGGGTTCTCGGAGCTGATCGTTGTCTTACTTTTTGAGCAAGGTCTCCAAGTGGTTCATGACGACGCCGGGACCCACGTAGGTTTTTCCCTCATCGGTGGCCTTGAGGATTTTGCCCTGCAGATCCGTGAGCACCAGATTGGGAATGGCGCTGACGGTTTGCATGAATTCCTGATTGAATGTTCCCGCTTTGGGCAACTTAAGTTGTGGCCACGGCATATTCATTTCCGCGGCGTATTTTTCCATGGACTTCTCGTCTTTATCAGAGGTGATGAGAATCAACTCAAAGTCATGGTTGGCGGGCTTGTACTTGTTATAGAACTTCACCAACGAAGGGGTGAACCGGTGGCATGGCCCGCACCACGACGCGGTGTAGTAAAACAGATAGTACTTCGCGGGTTTCTCAAAATCCTTCAGCGCCTTGAGGGATTTGCCCTGTAGCTTGAGCAAATTGCCGTCCAGGGTCCGGTCAAACACACTGGGTTCGCTGGCAGCTGCGGGTTTCCACTCGGCGAGAAGCTTGCCGTCCGCCTCGGCGAGGACCGACTGCTTGAGGGTGACAGTGCGTCCGTTGCGCATCTTGAACTCGCCCGTTTTCTCGCCACCCGCATCGGTCACGGCGATCAAGTCGAGTTCGGCGGTTTTGCCGTCGCCACGGGTCCAGGTGCGGAATTCAGCGTGGGCGGAGCTTGCCAACAGGCAGGCACACAGGATTTGGCAGGGCGTTTTCATAATCAGGTTGGGGTGGTTGTGACAATTTTGATAGAAAATGGTGGCGGGGTTGCCGGAAGCTGCTAGGCACGACGGATTCACTTGCCGAATGGAAGCACCAACCGTGGCGTGGTGGCAAGCAGAATTGGGATGAGGCCTATTCGTTGAGCTCCACCCGCACGCGGCAGAAGCCACTTGGCGAGTTGGCGTCAAAGGCAACCGTGCGCAGGAGATAGCCCGCCACGGCCGGGGCGAACGCCACATCTTGTGATGTGTAACCGGCCGGCGGGGTGGCCGACCATGAACCGGAGGCCAGTGATGTGGAAAATTCCGTCACATACGACAACCCGCGATGTTCTGCATCATCGCGGAGCGGGAAGCTCATCGCCGCACGAGCGCTTTGGACTGCAAGCAGCGGCACCATGCCCGCGCCGGATGCCGAGGTTTGAGAATTCACGGCTGGATCCCCCCCAAAGGCGTATTCTAACAAATTAGAGATACCGTCGTCATCGGGGTCAGCGGTGGGAGACTTGTCCGCGATGCCGGCTGCCCATGCGTTGTAGGACGGCGCGAGCGCATGCGTGAAATTGAAGGTTCTTTGAGGATTGTTGTCTGCTGTTAGAACCAATTCAAAGTCGAGGGATCCACTCATGCCAAGGTCCGCCCATGCTGCCGTGATTGAATCCGTGGTGGCGGCTGGCAAGGCGGCACGTGACAACGAGTAGACGCCCGGCGCGCCGGGTGTGATGGTCCAACCGGGAGCGGTTAGCGAGTTGGGCACGGCGGCGGAAGGAAAATGCAAACTGATGATGAGGTTGGTGACATCCGCGGAACTGACGTTTTTGACGTCGAAGCGGCAGTTCCCCGGGCTGGCTTGGCGCCAGGTGGCGGGGGTGATGGTGGAGGATACTTGCATGGCATGGGCCGGGATCATATGATAGCCATCGGCGGCCATCGCCGCGTTGAGTTGGCTGATATAATGCGGAATGAAAGTATCCTCGCTGGTGCGCTTTATGGAATCTTCCTCGACGTTGAGGTGAATTCCGACCAGTGCCGGATAGCCACCGACCATGGCAAAGGAGGGGCTTCCGGAATCTCCGATTTCCAGATAGCAGTCATCCGGGTCACCCGTTAGAATGACATAATCAAAACCTGCGACGCGGGTCTTGTTGACGATGGTGGCGACGAGGTCGCGGAACTCGGAAATCACGCCCTTGGCAGCTTTGGTTTGCCAGCCGAAAACGGTGAGGGGGGTTCCCAAATAGGCGGTTTCACCGGCCAGATTGAGATAGGGGAAGGGTGCGACCTTGTCAGAGGCAAGCAGCGGACTGGATAGAGTCGCCAATGCCAGATCCGAGTCCTGGTTCAGGTCGTTCTTGATCGGCGTCACGGTGGAGACGCTGCGATCCACGGTGACGCCATCGCTGTTGAGAAAGCGCATGACGGTGCCTAGGTTCGGCTTGTAGTGGTTGGCACAGACGATGTGCAGGGGGGACACCAGTGCAAACTGGCGGTTGTAGGGCACATCATCACGTGCCCAGCCGACGCCGGAGAATTTGCGGCTGTCGAACCAGGCATTGTCATTCCAGGCCGGGGTGGCGAGAGCGCCCGTGAACCGGTCGTGGCGCGCCGGCACATCATTGCGAATTTGCATGGCCCCTGCCGCAGTGGCCAGGGCGAGCCACAGTCCGGTTACCAAAGTGAGGCTGAGGA
>JBILFE010000495.1:0-3638 GCA_044351705.1 Luteolibacter sp.
CGACCGAGATAACGGCGTCCAAATTGTAGTGCTGGGTGTCGTAGGATTTGCCGTCGGCGGCAGTTATCCGGAATTTCCGGACAACTGAATTCTCGGATAACTCGTTGCTGGTGAATATATTTTGGAAATGTTCGCTGATGGTTTTAACCGACACGCCGAAGAGTTCGGCAATGAGTTTCTGGGTGAGCCAGATGGTTTCATCCTCATAGCGCACTTCCAAACTCCCCTCTCCGGCTTGGGCAGTGAAAATGAGAAACTCCGCCGTGCTGTTGCGGATCTGTATTTTCCCGTCGCCCATCGGAAGGTCAGACATCGCTCCCTCCTTTTCTGAATTTTGCGATCATGAGTCTTGAGCACAGGTAGCCTGCCCGTCTTCTCTGGATTTGAGCTGTCAAGGATTCCTTGACAGTTGCGGTTGAGGCCGGGTCGCCGTGTTCGGAGATGGCGCACTCAAAAGTCCGTTCGCAGATGTCGGGTGGTGTGCGGCTCTCTTCCATTCTCAATTCAAAATTCAAAATTCAAAATTCTCTCCAACAGCCCTTCGGTCTCGGCTTCGAGGTCGCGGATTTCCTTCACGACATCGGCGAGGTCGCGGAGCGGTTGGTGGACGTAGAAGTATTTGTTGAAGGAGATTTCGTAGCCGATGACGGTTTTGCTGTCGTCGATCCAGGCGTCCGGGACGTGGGGCAAGACCTCCTTGTGGAAATAGGCCTCGATGCCGCCTGGGTAGGTGAGCGGGATGTTTTCGGTATCGCGGAGTTCGCTGTCGGGTTCGTAAACGGTGGCGCTGCCGTCCTCGACAACGGGATAGCAGGTGCGGGCGGCGCGGCGTTGTTCCTCGGTGTCGATTTCGAGGTAGAGTTCGTTGGCGACAATGGGCGCGGCCTCGGGGGCGCGCCATGAGACGGCGTCGAGGATGGTCTTGAGCTGGGGCGCGCCGGGTTTGAGCTTGAGTTTCTTGAGCGCGTCTTTGACGTCCTCGGTGAAAAGGGTGAAGTCGTTCCACGTTTTCGTGCCAAGTTGTTTGTGGAGTTTTTCGGCGATTTCCAACAACTCGCGGCGGGCGAGCCAGAGCTTGGGATCGAGGAGTTTTTTCAGGTTCGCGCCGGTGAGTTCGATTTGCTCGTGGTCGAGCCAGCGTTGGACGGCGTCCTTTTTGCCTGCGAGTAAATCCTTTTTGTAAACGTCGGCACCCCATTGGGAAAAGATCCACTCCATTTCAGTGGCGAGGGATTTGTCGAAGCGCAGCGGGGCGATGCGCTCGGCAGTGAATTGGGCAGACTTCCGCAGCGGTCGTTCGACGGTGACTTTCCAGAAGCCGAATTCCTTGTTGTCGAAGACCTGGGATTTGAGGCCATCGACCGACTGCTTGCCGGTGTCCAGCAGGTCGAGGTAGGCGCGGGTGATTTGGGCGATGTGGTCGCCGGTGAAGGCGCAGTTTTTGGCACCGAGGTTTTTGCGGAGCTTTTCGTATAGCTGGGAGGCGTCGATGAGTTGGACCTTGCCCTTGCGGTCGGGTGTCTTCTTGTTGGAGAGCAGCCAGATGTAGGTGGTGATGCCGGTGTTGTAAAAAATGCTGTTAGGAAGCTGGATGATGGCTTCCAGCAGGTCGTTTTCGATGAGGTATTGACGGATGTTGCTGGCACCGCCGCCAGCATTGCCGGTGAAGAGGGCAGAGCCATTGTGGACGGTGGCGATGCGCGAGCCCGCCGGAGAATCCTTGAGCCGCTTCATCTTGCTCACCATTTCCATCAGGAAAAGGAGCTGGCCGTCATCCACGGCGGGCGCGGCGGAGACGGTCTGAATTTCACCGGAGGCGTCGGGCAGGCGGACCTCGAAGCGGGGGTCGATGATGACGGTGTTCGCGCCGTTTTTCTCAAGGATCTGGCCTTGGTCGGTTTTCCAACTCTTGCCGTAGGGCGGATTGGAGAGCATGAAGTCGAAGCGGAGGCCGGAAAACTCGTCGGTGGCGAGGGTGGAGCCGTAGCGGATGTTCTCGGGGTTGTTGCCCTTGATCATCATGTCGGACTTGCAGATGGCGTAGGTCTCCGGGTTGACCTCCTTGCCGTAGAGGTAGATGGCGGCCTTGGAGCGGATGGAGCCCTCTGGATCAAGGATGAAGTCCTGGGCTTCGGTGAGCATGCCGCCGGAGCCGCACGCGGGATCGTAAATGGTGATGACTGGCGGCAACTTTTTCTTCACCGGCTCGAACAGCAGGTGGACCATGAGTTGGATGACCTCGCGGGGTGTGAAATGTTCACCCGCCTCCTCGTTGTTCTCTTCATTGAACTTGCGGATGAGTTCCTCGAAGACGTAGCCCATGCCGAGATTGGTCAGGCCCGGGAGCTTCCGGCCGTCCGGGCCGACGGCGTCGTGGTGGGAGAGGTTGATATCCGGGGCGACGAATTTCTCGATGACGCCGTGAAGAGCATCCGCCTCGCCCATTTTGCGGATCTGGTTGCGGAGATCGAACTTGGCGATGATTTCGGCGACATTGTCGCTGAAGCCGTCGAGGTAGTGGTTGAAGTTGGCTTCGAGTTGGGACGGATTGCCGAGTAGCCCCTTGAGGGTGAATTTCGAGGTGTTGTAGAAAACCTGGCCGGAGGCTTCGCGGAGTCCATCGGGGTCGAGGATGGCCATTTTCGCCTCGGTTTTCTGGAACTTCACCTCGGCTAGCACGGCTTCCTTGGTTTCCTCCAGCAGGCAGTCGATCCGCCGGAGAACGAACATGGGCAGAATGACATCACGGTATTTGCCACGGACAAAGACATCGCGGAGGCAGTCGTCAGCGATGGACCAGATGAAGGAGACGATTTTGTTGTGGGTGGCGTGGTCCATTGGGAAAATTTGAAATCAGGCAATCAAACGCGCCCGCCCGAAGCGATCGACGCCTGCCCCGCCACCCCGGCTGGGTTCATGGGCGTGGAATTTCGCGTGGCGGGGCATGATGCATTCATACGATCAAGTGATCGCAGAGGATTTAAGCCCTTCGACATCAGGGTGGGAAGGCTAATTTTCGTTAGCTGCGATGATTTCCCGGATTGAGACTCGGTGTTAGGGCTTGTCGAAAGGCGAGGGAGCGCTCCTGACGCTGGCCACCAACTCATGTTTTCCGCTCAGTGCCTCTGGATATCCGCGTCTGCCGCAGGCTTGAAGACAATGAGACTGCTCTCTTCCGCCGGCAGACTCAGTTTGAGCTCGACCTGGTTTGGCGCAAGCCTAACAAACTCCAGCGGCGTAACGGCCTGGGTGGTTGGATTCCACAGTTCCGGTTCCCCGGCGGCGTGCAGGCGCAGCGTGAGCGCCGCGGCCGTAGCGGAGCCATTCCATACCATGAACACGTCCATGCCGTTGCGTTTGCGGTGAGTGTAGCCTGTCCATTTGTCAAACTCGTATTCGCCGGAGTTGGCCCAGGTGCCGTTGACGACTTTAAAATCCGACTCGATGCCGGCGTTGCGCAGGATGCGCCGCAGATTTTCCAGGATCGTCTGCTCATCGGTGGCGGTGATGAAATAGGTCTTGCCTCCGTTAGAGCTGGTGCGGATTGGCGCGACGCTTGCCGCAGGTGTCAGGCTGCCCCACAGGGCGACGGAGAGGTTTTGGATTTCTCGGTCGGAATGGCCGAACTGCGCCGACCT
>JBILFE010000496.1:0-3636 GCA_044351705.1 Luteolibacter sp.
CGTGATCCGCCGCGAAATCGACATGGGGCTTGATGATCCGGATCACGCCACCACCCGGTTGCTCTTCGCCACCGCCTTTGTGCACGACCCGCGCCGCCATCCGGTTATCGGCCAACGCCAGCTCTTTGATACCGTCTCCTATCAAAACCTCAGCACCTACCATCGCCAGCGCTACACGCCCGAGCTTTGTTGCGCGGTCATCTCAGGGGATTTTGATCCCGAAACCGCCCGTCAATGGGTCATCGATCTAACTTCCGATGGCGTCGCCAGTTGCGGCCGCCAGCCGCTCGTGGTCATGGATCCGCCCCAACTAGGGCCGCGCCGCTGCCGCGAAACGTTCGCCATCCCTAACAGCCGGATCTCGCTCGCGTGGAAAATCCCGGCCTTGGAGCATCCTGACACCCCTGCCTATGAGGTGCTCGCCGCCATGCTTGGCCGCGGTCGTTCATCGCTCCTGCACCGGCGTTTGCGTGAGGAGCGCGAGCTGGCACTGGAAATCTCCGCCATGGCCTGGACCATGCCCGGCCGCGAAGGCCTCTTCGCGGTGTCTGCGGATGCCGCTCCTGACAAGCGCGATGCCCTCATCGAGGCCATCCTGGCGGAACTCTCAGCCCTGCCCGGCATCCCACTCGACGATGACCTCGCCAAAGCCAAACGCCAGATTGCGGTCAGCCAATTCACCAGCCTGACAAGCGCCTCCGGCCGGGCCTCCGATCTCGCATCCAACTGGCACGAAGCCCGCGATCTCAACTTCACCCGCCGCCACCTCGCCGCCATCCAGGCCATCACCGCTGCTGACATCCGCCGCGCCGCCGCCACTCTAACTGACGAGCGGCTCACCCTCACCATCCTCGATCCGCTGGAAGCCCAGGCCACCGCCCGCGCCGCGAAATCCGCGCGCCGCCGCGAGGACATTGCGGTGCACACCCTGCCTAACGGCCTGACCCTCGCACTCATTCCCGATCACCGCGTCCCGCTCGTGCACCTGCAAGCCGCCGTGCGCGCCGGCTTGCTCGCGGAAACGCCCGCCAACAACGGCCTCAACCAACTCCTCGCCGCCACCCTCACCAAAGGCACGGCCACACGCAGCGCGCAGGAACTCGCCGTTGCCTTGGAGTCCCTCGGTGCCGCCATCGGTGCCAGCACCGGCAACAATGCCCTGCTGGTCCGCGCCGGCGGCCTCGCCCAGGACTTCTCCGCCATTGCCAGCGTGTTTGCCGAAGTCCTGCATGCCCCCGCACTGCCGGAGGATGCCATGGCTCGCGAAAAAGCCAGCCAGCTAGCAACCCTCGCAGAAGCCCTCCAAGACCCGCTGCACACCGGCTTCAGCACCCTCCGCCACACCCTCTTCGGCGGGACCGGCTACGGCCTGGACCCGCTCGGCCAAATCGCCAGCCTGTCAAACCTCCAACGCACCGACCTCGCCGGCCATCACGCCCGCCACTTCACCGCCACCAATCTATCAATCGCCATCGCCGGGGACTTCGATCCCGCCGCCGCACTTGCCATCCTGTCGGAAAATTTCGCGCCGCTGCCCGCCGGCCAGGTGTGGCAGGCTCCCGCCAGCACGCTCTGTCCCGGCGGCGACCACTGCGTCCGCCTGCCGAAAAAACAAGCGGTTCTAACCATCGGTTTCCCGGGAGCCACCGTTAGCGGCGCTGACCGCCACGCCCTGGCCATGCTCCAGGAATACGCCTCGGACATGGCAGGCCCGCTGTTCAACCGCATCCGCGAGGAGCTGGGGCTTGCCTATCAAGTCGGGGCCACCCAGTTCCTTGGCTTTGATGCCGGATTGTTCACCTTCTATCTGGCCACCGCCCCCGAGCAGGTTGATGTGGCCCGCCGCGAACTGCTTTGCGAGATCGGCAAAATCGCCGCCAGCGGCATTCCTGACGCCGTCTTTGACCGCGTCCGCGCCACTGTCCTCAGCGGCTTGGCCATCCAACAACAATCCCCCTCGGCCATCGCCAACCACGTGGCCTTGGACATCCTCTTCGGCCATCCCGCCGATAACCACCGCCATCTGCCGGATATATACAAGGCCGTCACTCCTGGTTTTGTTAGAGAAACCGCCGCCCGCATTTTCGCCCAGCCCGCAACCCTCGTGACCACCCTGCCGGAAGCGCTGTGATAAGACTGAACTTCTCAAAAAGGAGGCGCGCGTAGTCGAATGGCGGCCTGAGGTGGAGCGCTTGGTCAAGGCGCTTGGGAAATCCGGGAAGCAGTGATTTGAATGCCGCTGTTTGAGTCCCCAATAACCAATAACCGGCGCGCCGCGCCGCATTTAGCGCTTGGAAGCCGGGGCCATGGGTGGCAAGGTATGGGCATGCGTCAAAAGGCAGTTTGCTTGTTGCAGGAGTTGACGGAAGCCCACTCGGTGTCCGGTCACGAAGACGAAGTGCGGGCCATCTTTGTGGATGAATTGGAGGACTGCGGCGAGTTTTCCTCGGACCGCAACGGCTCGGTGTTCTGCGAGACCGGCGGCAACGGCCCGCGCGTGATGGTCAGCGGCCACATGGATGAGGTCGGCTTCATGGTGCAAAACATCACTCCGGATGGCTTCGTGCAGTTTGTGGCCATCGGCGGCTGGTGGGAACACAACCTGCTCTCACAACGCGTCGAAATCCTCACCCGCAGCGGCGATAAAATCCTCGGCGTGGTGGCCTCACGGCCACCCCATTTTTTACCCGAAGCCCAGCGCCGCCAGGTCATGACCATCGATCAGATGTACATCGACATCGGAGCGGAAAGCGCCCGCGATGTGATGGAAACCTTCGGGGTGGCGTTGGGCGATCCGATTGCGCCGCTTGCCGCCTTCACGCCGCTGGCGCGTGAGGATTGGTTCATGGCCAAGGCCTTTGACAACCGCGTGGGCATGGCCGGCACCATCCAGGCCGGCCAAATCCTCGCCCAGTCCAAGCACCCGAACCGACTCATCCTCTGCGGCACCGTGCAGGAAGAAGTGGGCCTGCGCGGCGCCCGCACCGCAGCCAACCTTTCCAAGCCGGATGTGGCGCTCATTCTGGAAGGACCGCCTGCGGATGATACGCCCGGCTGTTCCCGGGCGGATTGCCAGGGGCGGCTCGGCGGCGGCGTGCAAATCCGCCTGTTTGATCCGACCGCCATCACCAATCCCCGCTTGGCACGCCTGGCCATCGACACCGCGCGCGAAGAAGGCATCCCCTATCAAGTCTGTGTGCGGCGCAGCGGCGGCACCGATGCCGGCTCGATCCACCTGGCCAACGACGGCATTCCCTGTGTCGTGCTGGGGGTGCCGGCCCGCTACATTCATTCCCACAACGCGATCATCGACATCAACGATTATCTGCACATGCTCTCTCTAACAATAGCCATGGTCCGCCGTCTCGACGCTGCCACGGTGGAGGAACTCACCGCCTATCTTTGAGGCACCTTTTTACTCTCCGGGCATGAGTCATGAGTGAAAGAGTTGCCGGCTGGGTGAAGAATTGCCTTGCCTGCGGCGAGGGAGGTGATAGGCCCAGCCCATGAAACGGCTCTTTCAGTGTCGGTGGACGGAGTCCACCCATCCGGGATACTGTTACACCTGTTACTGCCTCTGTGTGTTTGTTCAGATCAAACACACAGAGGCTTAATACCACTGTTCGACTCCTAAAG
>JBILFE010000499.1:0-3631 GCA_044351705.1 Luteolibacter sp.
GGTGCCTGAAAGGTGCCGGGTGGTGCAATCCAGGCGGTCGCTGCGGGCCGGTGGAGGCAGCGGATGAATTGGCTTGCCCCTCGGCGGGATAGATGTAATAATCCGACACGAAGCATTTCTTTTCATCAACGTCATCGATCAACGTCACGCGGCTGTTTTATTTATTAATCTGCGCGTCGGCCGGGATGGCTATTGCCCTGAGCACGAAGACCACCGGCATCGAGATTTCGATAGGGGCGGGGTGGTTTGGGGGGATGGCGGTGGCGAGTTTGTTTATTTTCATTGAATCGCTGATGAAGGGATTCACGCTGCGGGGATTTTCCACCGCCACCTTTGGCCTTGGAGTCGGCTTGCTGTGTGCGTGGCTCCTGACGCGGGTGAACATCGCCCACGTGCTGGACATGTTGTTTCGGGAACGCATCATCAATGAGGAAAACATAGGCGAGGCCAAGGCCGCGATGCTTGCCAACACCATGCGCCTGGCCTTTGATGTGACGCTGTATTCGAGTCTCGGGTTTCTCGGCGCGGTCCTGGCGCTGCGCAGCAATCGCGACGACTTTGCCTTCATCATTCCTTACGTGCGGTTTCGGCAGGATGCCACCTCGGGCCAACCGATGGTGCTCGACATTGAGGCGGTGATTGACGGTCGCATTGCCGCGATCTACCGCTCGGGGTTTCTGCACGGTCGCCTGATCGTGCCGCGCTTCGTCCTGGATGAACTGCAAAAGATGAGCACATCGACGACGAGTGTGACCCGCCAGCGCGGCCAGCGCGGGCTGGAAGGGCTGCAGCGGATGCAGGAGGCAGCGGATATCCAGATTTCAATTCATGACAGCCGTGCGCTGGCAGCGGATGAAACCACCGCGCAGCGCTTGATGGAGATTGCCCGCATGCTGGGCGCGCGCATCATCACGGCAAACGACAATCTAACAAAGGCGGCGAAGCTACAGGATTTTGATGTGGTCAACATCTTCGAGTTGGATGAAGCCCTCAAGCCCACGGTGATTGTGGGCGACCGCCTGCGCATCGCCTTGGTGCGTGGCGGCAAGGACGAGCATCAGGCGGTGGGTTATCTGCCTGACGGCACCCTCATTGTGGTCAATCACAGTGCCGGGGAGATCGGCAAGACCGTTGATATAACGGTCATCAACACGATCAACACGATTGCCGGCACCATGGTTTTCGCCGAGCTTTATCAGCCGACGTAATCAGGCGTGGGCGAGGGTCTCCGCGCCGAAGTAGGGCACCAACGCGGCGGGAATGCGGATGCTGCCATCGGCCTGCTGGCATTGCTCTAACAAAGCGACATAGAGTCGTGGCAGGGCGGTGCCGGAACCATTGAGGGTATGGGGGAAGCGGTTTTTACCCGCGCTGTCCTTGAAGCGCAGTTTCATGCGGCGGGCCTGGTAATCGCCGAAGCACGAGCAACTCGAAACTTCCAGGTACTTGCCGTGACCGGGGGCCCAGACTTCGATGTCATAGGTCTTGGCGGATGACTGGCCGACGTCGCCGGTGCACAGCTCGATGACGCGATAATGCAGGCCGAGTTTTTGGAGAATGGATTCGGCATGGGCGGTGAGTTGCTCCAGCACGTCGAAGCCGGTATCCGGGTGGACGATTTGGACGAGTTCCACCTTATCGAACTGGTGCATGCGGATGATGCCTTTGTTATCGCGGCCGGCGGAGCCCGCTTCGCGCCGAAAACACGGCGTGTAGGCCACCATTCTCACCGGCAACTCGGTCTCGGAGAGCAGGCAGTCACGATAGAGATTGGTCACCGGCACTTCGGCCGTAGGGGCCAGAAACAAGGAGTTGCGGCCATCGCCGGCACCGGGCTCGGTGCCATACATGTCCTCCTCGAATTTGGGCAGTTGGCCGGTGCCCTCCATGCACTCGCGTTTGACCAGGTGTGGCACATTGACTTCCTCGTAGCCATTGGCGACCTGCGTGTCTAACAAAAAGTTGAGCAACGCGCGTTCGAGGCGGGCACCTTTGCCGCGATAGACGGCGAAGCCTGAGCCAGCGATGCGGATGGCGTCATCCCAGTTGATCAAGCCGAGAGCGGTGGCCAGTTCGACGTGGTCACGGGGTTGGCGGATATCGGGTTGGGTTCCCCACTCACGGACGACCGGGTTGGCGGCATCGTCGTGGCCGAGCGGACATGCGGGATGGGGTAAATTGGGGATATTGAGAAGCAGTTCGGTCTGACGGATGGATGCGGTCTCGGCTTGGGCGTCGAGCGTGGCGATTTGCTCGTTGATGGAGCGGACCTCGGATTCGATAGCCGAGGAATCTTCGCCTTTGGATTTGAGCGTGCCGATTTGCTTGGAGAGGGTTTTGCGGGAATTCTGGAACTGTTGTTTTGAGGTTTCCAGGACGCGGCGGGCCTCGTCACAAGCAAGGACGTCGTGGATGAGTCGCCAGTGGTCCCCACCGCGCGTTTTGAGGCGCTCTTGGACGGCGGTGGGGTTATCGCGGATGATGCGTATATCGAGCATGGTGCGTGTTTCAGTCCTTGATATCAAGGGCGGCGTAGTCACCGTCCTTGCGGCGATAAACGATGGTGAGGCCGCCACGGCGGGCATTCTTGTAGAGGACGAACGGGCGGTCAGACAGTTCGAGCTGCATGATGGCGTCTTCTTTATACATTGAGCGGATGGTGTAATTGTCCGGGTGGATAATGTACGGTTCGGGATCCACATCGGAATCTTCCGGATGATCGAGCACCGCTTCCGTGAATAGGCGTTCGTCGAGATGGCGGATGGATTCGCTGCGGTGTGGGCGGTGTTTTTTGAGCAGGCGGGTCTTATGCTTGCGCATGCGACGGGCGATTTTTTCGATGGTTTCATCGATGGCGGCGTACATGTCCTTGCCTTCGGTGTGCGCTTCGATGGTGATATGGTTGGCGCAAAATAGAATCATTTCCGCGATATGGCGGTTTTTTTGAACGTCGAGAATGGCCTTGGCCTCGATGATGCGGGGGTAATCGAGGTGGAGACTCTCGATTTTCTTGGTTACGTATTCGCGCAGGGAATCAGTCACCTGCTCGTGCCGGACCGTGATGGTGATTGGCAGATTGACGTTGGCGGTTTGCATAGGGTTGGTTGGTTTGGTTGTAGGTGAAAAGGCTGGGCGTTTGTTTGTCCCATCGGTGGTTTTAGATTAATCCAGATGTTTTGAATTGCTAGAAAAAAAATGCCCGCGATCAAGGCCCTTTGGGGCGAGTTAGGTCGTCAAAGGCCTTTGCCGGATCCGGATCCGGGGGGGGGGAGGCGGGTGGCTCGGTCTCGGCGGCGGCAGCCTCCTTGGCAGCCGCGTAGAGGCGCGCGAAATTATCGCTGGGGTGCGCCAGGGTGCCGTCCAATTCCAGGTTGAGCCAGCGGAAACCATCCCGGGGCGGGCCAAGCATCGCGTCGATTTTGGAATTTTGGGAGAGTTCCACGACCGAGGCCGGGATGCCGATTTCGAGGGTTCCGGAGAGGGATTTGTCGGCGGCGGTGATGATATTGCCCTTGATGGCCATGCGCGATTTGCTTTCGAGTTTAAGTTCGCGCAGTTCGATCACGGAGTTTTTGCGGTGGACCACGCCGGTGGACTCTTCGACAAAGAAAGGATCCGCATACCACTTGTC
>JBILFE010000498.1:0-3631 GCA_044351705.1 Luteolibacter sp.
GCGCCAGCAACGCATTGTAGCGGCGCTCTATGAGCGTCGATGCGCAAGAGATGCGCTTGTGCATGCGCCTGCGACGGTCGCAGACCGCCGCTACAAGGCCGCGCCAGCAACGCATTGTAGCGGCGCTCTATGAGCGTCGATGCGCAAGAGATGCGCTTGTGCATGCGCCTGCGACGGTCGCAGACCGCCGCTACAAGGCCGCGCCAGCAACGCATTGAGCATGCCAATACCTGCGGCCTATTTGCCCCAGCGCTCGCGCAGGGTGCTGGCCATGACGCTGGGGGTTTCCGCCACGGCGATCCCGCACTCGGCGAGAATGCGTTTTTTCGCGCGGGCGGTGTCTTCTTCGCCGCCGACGATGGCTCCGGCGTGCCCCATGCGGCGACCCGTGGGCGCGGTGGCCCCGGCGATGAAACCGGCGATCGGCTTTTTGCAATGGTCCTTGGCCCAGCGCGCGGCTTCCGCCTCGGCATTGCCGCCAATTTCACCAATCATGATGATGGCTTCCGTTTCCGGATCATCATTGAAAAGTTGCAGCACATCCAGATGCGACGTGCCATTGATCGGATCGCCACCAATGCCCACGCAGGTGCTCTGGCCGTAGCCAAGTTGGGTCAACTGCCACACCGCCTCATAGGTGAGTGTGCCGGACCGGGACACCACCCCGACATTGCCGCGCTTGTGAATGTAGCCGGGAGAAATCCCGATGCGGCAGCCACCCTGGCTTTTCTCGCCGCGACCGGGCGTGACAATGCCCGGGCAGTTAGGTCCGACCAAACGGGTCTTGGACCCGGCCATCATGGCGCGCACCCGCATCATGTCCATGACCGGGATGCCTTCGGTGATGCACACCACCAGGTCCAAGCCGGCGTCCACCGCTTCGAGAATCGCATCGCCCGAATACACACAGGGCACGAAGATCACCGAGACCGTGGCCCCGGTTTCCCTAACCGCCGCGGTGACCGTGTCAAACACCGGAATCTTCTTGCCGCCATGCGCAAAGGTCTGGCCGCCTTTGGCCGGGGTGACGCCGGCCACTATCCGGGTGCCGTAATCAATGCTGAGTTGGGTGTGGCGGGCACCAAAGCTGCCGGTGATGCCTTGGACCAATACCTTGGTGGTTTCGTCAACGAGAATGGACATGGAAAAATAAGTTAGATGTTGGAGAGGTGGGGGGGGCAGGGCGCGTCATTTGACGGCGGCGACGATTTTCTGGGCGGCATCGGCCATGGTGTCGGCGGTGATGAGGGCGACGCCGGCCTGGGAGAGGGTCTGGCGTGCGGCGTCGACGTTATTGCCTTCCAGGCGCACCACCAGCGGCAGGCTCAAGGCCACTTCGCGGGTGGCATCGACGATGCCGTTGGCGATCACATCGCAATCCATGATGCCGCCGAAGATATTGACCAGGATGCCCTGCACCTTGGCGTCACCCATGATGATTTTGAATGCGGCCACCACTTGTTCCTTGGTGGCGCCGCCGCCCACATCGAGGAAGTTGGCGGGTTCGCCGCCGTAGTATTTGATGATGTCCATGGTGGCCATGGCCAGGCCGGCACCGTTGACCAGGCAGGCGATATTGCCATCCAGTCCGATGTAATTGAGCCCGAACTCGGAAGCCGCCACTTCGCGCGGGTCCTCTTCCTCCGGATCGCGCATGGCGGAAACCTCCGGATGGCGGAACAAGGCATTGTCATCAAAGTTGAACTTCGCATCCAAGGCGTAAACATGGTCATCAGTGGTCACCACCACCGGGTTGATCTCCACCATCGAGCAATCGCATTCAATGAACAGCTTGTAGAGCGCGTGCAGCAACCGTCCGAACTGGCGCGCCGTGGTGTTGAATCCGAGCGCATCACAGAGCTTGCGGACTTGATAGGCCTGCAAACCCGCCAACGGATTGACCGATTCACGGATGATTTTTTGCGGGGTCTTGGCCGCCACATCTTCGATGTCCATGCCGCCCTCGGTCGATGCGATGATGACCGGACGACGCGATTCGCGATCCATTAAAATCGCCAGATAGATTTCCCGCTCGATACTCACGGCTTCGGTCACCATCACCTTGCGGACAAGGCGGCCGGCCTCGCCGGTTTGTTTGGTGACGAGCACTTCGCCGAGCATTTTGGCGGCGACTATGCGGGCTTCCTCGGGCGAACCGACCACTTGGACACCGCCTTTAAAGCCGTTTTTAAAGACCCCCTTGCCACGCCCACCGGCATGAACCTGCGCCTTTACCACCAGGTTTTTCACGTCCAGCCACTTGGCGGCGTCGTAGGCTTCTTTCGGGGTGGATGCGGATTTACCCTGCGGGCTGGGCACCCCAAATCGGTCGAAGAGTTCTTTGGCTTGGTATTCGTGAATGTTCATAATGGCTGCAAAATGAAAGATGACGTTGGAAATGAATAATCCCACAACGTCGGCGGCAAGCTAGGCACCGCCGGTTGCGGGGTCAATGCCAAGTTGAGGATTTTTTCATTGGGGTGGGCAGGCGTCCACGACCGTGCTGGTGGTTTCACCATCGGCAAACTTGGTCCGCAGCAGATCGCCCGGGTGCAGGGCCGCAGCCGAACGGGCGATGCGTCCGTCCGGGCCCAAGGTGATGGAAAACCCCCGCTGAAAGGCCGATTCCGGGCCCAAGGTGCGCAGCATCCCCCGCAGGCGCACCAAGCGCTCGCCATATCGCTGCAGGGTCTCCTGCGCGAGTCGTTCGATGAGCTGGCGCCGGTTCGCCAAATGCTCCAGGCGGCGTTCGAGCACCCGAGCCGGTTGTTGCGCACGATGCCGCACCCGGAGTTGGTGGCATCGCGCCATGGCCGCATCCCGCCCGCTGCACACGCCCTGAATCAGCCGCGACCTCAACGAATCAAGCCGCAGCGTCGGCTCACGCAAAAGTTTTTCACCGCCGCGTTGGAGGACCCCGCGCTTGAGCCCCTCAATGACCGCCTGTGACCGCGCCACGCGCTCCTGCATCAGGCGGGCGAGCCTGCGCCGGGTCTGCGCCATTTGCGTCAACAACTCCGCCCCATCCGGCACCGCCAGTTCGGCCGCGGCGCTCGGTGTCGGTGCCCGCAGGTCCGCGACAAAGTCCGCAATGGTGAAATCAATTTCATGTCCCACAGCCGCAATGACCGGCAGGGGACAGGCGGCAATCGCCCGTGCCACGATTTCCTCGTTAAAACACCACAAATCCTCCAACGCCCCCCCCCCCCGGCCCACAATCAACACATCACAGCGCGGGTAGCCGAAGACCTCGGCCCGACCCAACTTCTCGATGGCCTGTGCGATTTCCAACTCCGCGCCCCGCCCCTGCACCCGCACCGGAAAGAGCACCGGTTGCACCCACGGGGCACGGCGTTGCAGAATATTGAGGATGTCCCGGATGGCCGCGCCGGTATCCGAGGTGACGATGCCAACGACGCCGGGGAACACCGGTATCGGCCGCTTGCGCCCCGCCTCAAACAACCCCTCCGCAAATAGCTTTTGCTTCAACGCCTCAAAGCGCGCCTGCAATTCACCCACGCCGGCCGCTTCGGCTTTGAGCACGATGAGTTGGAGTTGCCCGCGGGTCTCGTACACGCTGGCTTCCGCTAACACCCGCACCTTTGCCCCGTCCCGCAGCGCCGCCGACCCC
>JBILFE010000500.1:0-3630 GCA_044351705.1 Luteolibacter sp.
AATCCGGCTTGCCCTAAAGGCCAAGACAGGGCATTGAAGGGGCGCGATGCGAGACCTTACCGCCGAACCGGCATGGCAGGACGAGGATCTGGGACAACCACTCCCGGATTCTCCGCATGCGTGTTCAGTGTGCCTGCCGACCTGGAGTGCCATCGTCGGTTATGAGGAAGGATTGGAAAAAGTGCGGCACCGGATGCGCACCGGCTATCCGCGGTTCTACCGCCATGCCGCGGTGGAGCGCTTGTTTGCCGCAGCCAAAGCCGAGGTGGCGGGTGAGGGCGAGGAGGTTATTGTGCTGCCGACCCGCAGCGCCGTGCAACGTGCCCATCGCTGGGTGGAACTGCAATCCCTAACGGCCGTGCGCAGCACCAGCTTCCACGGCCTGCAGGTGCTGGTGGTGCCCACCAAGGCGAAGGAGACCGCCGATGATTATTGGCGACTGAGCGGGGAAATCGTGAGCAGTCGCCAGGCCCAGGATTTTTTGGAAGGCAATTTGCGGGAGGGCACCAAGTCGCACTTGATTGCCAGGGCGTTGGCGAAATTCAGTGGTGCGGAAGCGGGGGATCACTTTGTGTTTGCCAGTGGGATGGCGGCGGTGACGGCGGTGCTGCGGGCGCTGCCGGGTCTGCGCGAGGGTAAAAAGACATTGCAACTCGAGTTCCCTTATGTGGATTGCCTGAAAGTCCAAAAGATGCTCGGCCATGGCGTGGTGTATTTGTATGAAGCAACCGGAGAATCCTTCGACGAAGCGTTGCAGCGCATCCGGCACGGTGAATTCGCGGGGGTGTTCACCGAAGCTCCTAGCAACCCCTTGCTGCGCACCGTCGATTTGCAGCGGGTGGCGGATGCTTGCGCGGAGAGTGCGACGCCCTTGGTGGTGGATGATTCGGCGTCCGGCCCGTTGAATGTGGACGCCTTGCGGTTTGCCGATGTGGTCACCAGCAGTCTAACCAAATGGATTTCCGGCGAGGGGGATGTGATGGCGGGCATGGCCACGCTGCGCGCGGACTCTCCGGTCGCCAATGAACTGCGCGAGGCTCTGGCCGCGGATGCTGCGGACAACTCGCCACTCTATATTGCGGATGCGGAGGTGCTTCTATCCAATCTGAAGAATTACCCCAAACGCATGGAAGCCGCCAATGCCAATGGTCTGGCGCTGGCCACCTGGTTGGCTGCCCATCCGGCGGTGGAGCAGGTCTGGCATCCGTCTCTGACCACCGAGGATAACTATCAAGCGGTGATGCGCAAAGGCGGCGGCTTTGGCGGGTTGATCTCATTTGTTTTAAAAGCCGAAAAGAAAACCCCGAAAGTCTACGACTCGCTGCGTTTGAGCAAGGGGCCGAGTTTCGGCACGCCCTTCACGCTGGTGTGTCCCTACACCATGCTCGCCCACTATCGCGAATTGGAATGGGCCGAAGGCTGCGGCGTTTCCCCCAATTTGCTGCGCGTGTCATGCGGAGCGGAGCCCATCGAGGTGTTGCTCGCCGCCTTTGAAGACGCGCTGGCCCACGCTTGAGCCGTGGCACTGCTTGGCTTCATCGGCGCAGGCGAATTCGTTAGAATGCGGGTGGGCGAGGTGAAGCGGACCAAGCAAACCACTGAAAAGAACTGATGACCACTGAGGGCACTGATTGATTTGGATGTTGAATGTTGGAAATCTTCCTCTCCATGCCCCGCAAAAATATTTCCAAGGATTTTGCTCGTGGCGGGTCTACTTGTTTGAAAGCATGACCGTAAGCATCCCGATTCATGGAAACACAAGCCGCCAGCACCTGTCCTGTGGCTGATTCTGCCTGCCATGCGGTGCTTCCGTTGCAAGTGCCTGACGAGGACAAGCCCACCCTCCGCCAGGTGTTTGAGGCGGAAGAATCGCCGCTGTTGCGGTATGCCTTCGGCTTGGTCGGGCAGCGCGAAACCGCCGAAGACCTGGTCCAGGATGCATTTGTCAGGCTGCACGCACACTGGGCGGAGGTGGCCACCCCGCGCGCCTGGTTGTTCCGCACCGTGCATAACCTCGCCCTCAATCACCTGCGCGATCACCACCGCGAAACCCCCATCGAATCCCAACCGGAATGGGCCAGCAACTCACCCGATCCCGAACAAACCCTCGGCCGCCTCGAAGCCATCGGCACCCTCCAACTCCTCATCGCCGAACTTCCCAGCGCCGACCGCACCCTCATCCGCCTCAAATACCACCAACACCTCAAATACGACCAGATCAGCGAACACACCGGCCTGAGCGTCGGCAACGTCGGCTACAAACTCCACCACCTCCTCAAACACCTCGCCGATTCCCTCCGCCACCTCGGCATCGAATCAGCAGAAGGGTGAAAGAAGACGCAAGACAACAAGACACAAGACGCAAGATGAAGAAAGTCATTAGTAATCAGTCATCAGTCATGCGCTCCACTCCATGCGCGGGCGCTTCTTTCTCTTCTCTTGTGTCTTGCGTCTTGTTGTCTTGTGTCTCTTCCCCGATAACTGATAACTGATAACTGATAACCTCTCCCCCCCACCATGCCTAACAAACCTACCTTCGACACCATCGGCGACGAGCCGCTAGAGGCCCGGATTGTGGCCTGGGTGCTCGGGGAGACCTCCGCCTTTGAGGCGGCGGAGTTGGAGCGCCTGTGCGATGAGCGCCCGGAATTGTTGGTTTTCCGGCGCCGCATGCGCGCCCTCCACGGCTTGCTCACCGAGGCGGAAGCCGCCGAGTCCGACCATTCCACGAAACTTCCGCCGGAAAAGCGCAAGCTGCTCGATGACATCTTCGGTGAGGATACATCCGCAACTTTGTTGGAGGCGCAACGTGAGGCACGCATCCGCAGCGGTTGGCGCCACCGCATGCTGGCCATTGCCGCGTGTTTGCTCCTGCTGGTGGTGCTTGGCGGGCTGGCAGCACCGCGCATGCTGCGGATGAGTAAGAATGCTGCGGTGGCAATGCATGCGCGGACATCATCCCAACCTTCCTCGTCAGTGGCGTCAGAAGTGGCCATCAACGAACTCAAGAAAGCCGTCCGGGAACAAGAGGATAAGGTCGAGGAGCGCCGCAAGGTGCTCGCCAGCATCGTGCGCTCCAAGGGGATTATCTACCGCGGCGAGGGGGCGGATGATGACAACGGTGCCCGGAGCGCGCTGGATACCTTCAACCAGGTGGAAACGGAAAAGAGGCAGACGGAGAGCATGCTCCAGAATCTTCTGAAATACGACAAGGACCAGCTCATGACCTATGCGTCCGGCCTGCAACTGCCCGACAATGCGGTCCAAACGCTTTATCCAAAATATATCGAACAGAAAAGCAAATTGGAGTCTTTGAAAAAGCAGGGCGTGGGGGATCAGCATCCCGAGCTACAGGCCCAGCAGCAGGTCACGGAGTCGATGAAGAAACAACTCGATGAAGGCGTTGTCCAGTTGCGTGACACCCTGCAAGCGAAGCTGGAACTCGCGGAGGCCCGCTACAAGCGCGCCGCAATCGCCAAAAATGAAAAACGCAGCGACGCGATCAAACGCGGCCTGGACGCGCAGGATTATTCGGATGCCAAGCGCGAGTTCGAGTCCGAGCAGGACATGCTCCAGCAGTTGAAGCTGAAATTGATAGATAGACAGATATCCCGTAGCATGCCGGATCAA
>JBILFE010000502.1:0-3627 GCA_044351705.1 Luteolibacter sp.
TGTTGGAGATGCTCGGGAGTGACTTGGGTCGGCAGCCACACGTCCAGTTCGGTGATATGGACGACGAGGCCGAGGTCATTGAAGCGGCGGATGTTTTCGGTGACTTCCGCGGGGCTCGGATGCTGGTCGACGCGCACATGGTACTGCAGGCCGATGCCATGAATGGGCACGCCACGGGCCAGCAGTTGCTTGATCCAGTCATAACATAGACCGGCTTTTTTCGACATCCCATCCATGTTGAAATCATTGTAAAACAACACCGCTTCAGGGTCGGCCTCGTGCGCCCAATGATAGATTTTATCGACGTAATCGGAGCCGATCGAGTGGAACCACGGGCCCTCTTCACGCAGGCCGGGACCCGTGTCGCTAAAGCCCTCGTTGAGGACATCCCAGGCGCACATGCGGCCGCGGAAATGCGCCATCATGGCAAAAATGTGTTCGCGCAGTATGTCGAGGGCTTCCTGGCGGGGAAAGGTTTTTCCTTTCGCCCACAGCGGCAGCGCGTCGTGCCAGACCAGAGGCACCGCGCGCATCTGCATGGCATGCTTGGCGGCATAGGCCATCATCGCATCCGTGGCGGTGAAGTCGAATTCGCCTCGCACGCGCTGGATGGCATTGAGCTTCATGGAGTTCTCGGCCACCAGGCAGTTGAATTCGCGGGCGAGCACCTCGCCGTACGTCGGGTCCTTGCGGAAGGCGCTGTTAGAGAAAGCGGAGCCGAGCAGCAGGCCTTTCTTGGCGGCCAAGCTGCGCAGGCCGCCGGTGTGGGATGGCGCCGCGGCGTCGCTGCTGGTGGCGGAACCCGCTTGACCGGCAACCGGCGCGTCTGCGCGCAAGCGTGCCGGCCAACACACGGGCAGAGCGGCGGCCATGCCGGCGGCACCGGCAGCTTTCACAAATGCGCGACGCGAGCGGTTTTGTTGGGAAGGAATGGACATGGGTTCGGTGATACGGAGTTGACCCGACTTATCTTGCACGGGAAGGCAACACCACCCGTGCTCATTGCGCGAACAACGGGTTGAGAACAACATCCCTGCGGCGTGACTCCGGAGTGACCTTGAGTGTGATGAGCTTGCCATGCTTCACGCTGGCTTCAACGACGGTTTGCTGCGGCGCGTGGAGTTTGAAATCCACGTCCCACGCCTGCGGCCATGCCGCAAGGAGATGGATTTTCCCATCGCCGTAAGGATCGGCGGCAAGCAGCATTTCCTGCAAGCCGGTCATGGCGCTGCCGCCCCAGTTGTGGTCAGGCAGCCAGTCGTGACCGGGACCGAAGAAGGCGGGAAAGCGGGCTTGGGGGGCGGAGGTGTTAGCCAGTTTGTAGATGGCCCGCTGTTGGGCGGCGTCAGGCAGGCCGAGGGCCGCCATGTTAGCCAGGTTGGCCATCCACGAATAATCCTGCCGACACAGGCGGGCGCGCCCGGCAGGCACACTGTCCCAGGTATCACGGGCGAGCTGCAAGGTGTCCGGGCGGGTGACGCCCATCATGCGGTACGGCCATGCGGGATACATTTCGGCCAGCTCCCATTTGAAATGCTCCTGCTGGAAGGATTGCGCCGGCAACACCGAGCGCTTGCCGTCGCGCATGCCGATGGGCAGGTCCGGCAGCCGCGCGTAAATGTCCTGCAGGCGGATGCGCCATGAGGCGGGCAGCTCGGGCAAATCCAACAAGGCGACGGTGACGCGGGTCAAGCCGGCCACCACTTCGGCGGGATTGGTGGCGCCGCCGGCGTATTCAAGTCCGTTGGATGGAAAAATGACCAACTTGCCATCGTCGCCGGTTTCCTTGCCGGTGCGTTTTTTACAGGC
This sequence comes from Luteolibacter sp., assembly GCA_044351705.1. Taxonomy (GTDB): domain Bacteria; phylum Verrucomicrobiota; class Verrucomicrobiia; order Verrucomicrobiales; family Akkermansiaceae; genus Luteolibacter. The sequence continues at coordinate 1,810 of JBILFE010000502.1, forward strand.
GGCGCGGTAGAAGCTGTCGTAAAACAACACGACGCCCTGGACCCAGCGCAGGTTGGTGGAATCGCGGGCACCGAGCATGGCGCGGGCGCCCAAAGCCATCCAGGCGTGCTCCAACATCATGGAGAAATGATAGGTCAAATGGGGCGCGCCGCACAGCCCGTCCGGGCGCGGGTCAACACAGCACAAGCCCCAGATGTCCAACGGTTCGGTATATACCATGCCCTCGGCACCCTGGGCACGGGCACGCGCAGTGGCGGTGGCGGCGCGCTCGCGATAAAACTTGAGGGATGGTGCCAGCAGGTCGGTGTCGCCGGCGGCCAGGGTGGGCCAACCGAGCCAGCGTTGGTTTTGCGCCATGAAGCCGCATCCCATCCAGCGGCGGAAATCCGGGGTGGTCGGCGGCCCGGCGGAGATGGGTAGCTCGTTGTTGTTGTTGCCGGTGATGCGGCCTGGCAGATTGTCGGTGGTGAAAATGCCGCCGTTGAAGAGCAGCGGCAGTTCGCCATCGCGGTTGCAGGCGAGCATGTAGCGGAACAACTGGTAATTGCGACCCACCCGCCAACCGGCATCATCGGGTCCCGCAGTGGGATTGATCACGATGTGGGAACGCGCCCCAAAGTCGGCCCAGAGGCGGGAGTCCTCGGTCTTGGCGGCTTGAAGGGCGGCAGGCACCATGGCGGCGGCGGCCTCCGCCAACCATTGCGCGGGATTGCCATTTTGCTGCGCGCGCAGGGCGATGGCGAGGGCGTGGGTGTCGCGGCTACCGGTGCGTGCGCTCCACGCCTTGCCTTCCCACGATTGCCACTGCACTGCCGATTCCACCGGTTTGGACCAGCCGCCGAGCGCGGTGACGGCACCACCGAAGACGCGCTTGCTAGTGCAATCATGGATGGCGGCGGCCTCGATTCCCTGTTGCCTGGCCAATTCAGTTAGATCGAACCCCGCATCCGCGTTGCGATGGAACCACACCAGGCCGGACTCATCCGCCGTCACCTGGTCGGCTTGGACGTTGGCCTCACCCCAGACGTCGAGCTTGAGTTTGGCGCGTGGCTTGTCCCGCCAGGTGCCAAAGGCGACATCGAGGGCTTGCGCTTGGGAGGATTTGACTTCGATGAGCAAGGTTTCTCCGGCAAACCACAGGCAGGCCGCAAATCCGCCCTCGCGCAAGGTAAGGGTGCCTGTGGCAGGATCGAGTTCCTGACGGAAATCCGCCGCTTTGCCTAACGGACTTGCCGTCGGCGTGATGCGGACACAGCCGAGCTTCAACAAGCGTCCTTGTTCGTCATAGGCCCCGTTGTGGGCGAGGTAGAGCCACAGCGAGCCGTCCTGCACCCACACGTTGGCCCCGGTGCCGCCTCGGCCGGACAGCGGCATGGAATCCAGCGAATCCTTGGACGGCGTGGTCCAGACGACGTTGTAGTTGGTGCCCGCCACAGGCGCTTCCGCCACGGCTGCAAGGGACGTCAGAGGCAGCGCCATCGCCAGGACAAAGTTTGGGGAAAGATATTTCATGAGGGCAGCAGCGAGGGTCTTCGCCCCAGCCACTACGCCGGCACCCGACGCTTGTTTTCATCTTGCGGAAATTCGCCAGACACTTGGCTCCTTTGCCTCACTAAACAACCTCGTTCTTGACGAAGTGGTGAGCAAGTTCAAGGCCCTGAAGTGCGGCAAATCGTGGCCGCAAAAATCACTGTGACACAGTTGCACCGCAGTGAAATCAGGCGCGCATGTGTCTTATGTCACCGTCCTGACCGCCAACTGGCGGGCCGCGAACAGGCTGCCTTGGGCGTCTTCCCGCAACGCCCGCGCCCCGCTAGT
>JBILFE010000501.1:0-3627 GCA_044351705.1 Luteolibacter sp.
CATTGAGCATGATGCGGGTGACGCCCTTGTCGTCCTTGCCCAGCGCGATCTTGCGCATGCCGAAGTAGCTGGTCACCTCGTCGACGACCTTGTCGCCGGCTTTCAGCGCCACGCGCAGGTCGTACAATTGTGGCGAGTCCGGCGACCACAGCTTCGGGTTGGGGATGGCGAGCTTGAGTTCGCTGCCCGCGTTGCCGCTGGCTTGGGCCACCTCCTTACCATTGTCGCTGGCGACGACCTCCACGCTGCCGGTGCCGTCCACCGTCAAGCGCAGGCAGGAACCATCCACATCCGGCACGATTTTCAACGCTTCGATGCGTGTCTGTGCCACTGGTTCCAACCAAACCGTCTGCCAGATGCCGGTGGTCGGCGTGTACATGATGCCTTTGGGAATGAGTTTTTGTTTACCGCGTGGCTGGCCGCCATCGTTGGTGGGGTCAAACACCTCGACGCTAATTTCCTGTGTCCCCTCCCCCTTCAGCGCTTCAGTGATGTCAAAACTGAATGCATCATAACCGCCGCGGTGCACACCGAGTTCCTTGCCGTTGAGGGACACCTTGGCTTCCCAGTCCACCGCGCCGAAGTGCAGCAACACCCGCCGGCCGGCCCATGCCTTGGGCACTTCGAAGCTGCGGCGATAAGTCAGCCGATCCACGTGCTTCATCACGCCCGATAATGCTGACTCGATCGGGAATGGCACCAGGATCTTGGCATCCGTGCCATCGCCGAGCTTGATGTCCCACACGCCATTGAGGTTGAGCCAATCCTTGCGCACCATTTGCGGCCGCGGATACTCTGGCAGCACGTTAGACGGCGACACCTCCTTCGCCCAGCGCGTCTTGAGCGGCCCGTCGGCCGCTTGCCAGTCGGCGGCACGGGACGATACTTGCAACGATAGGGAGAATATTGCGGTAATAAAATATGGCAGGTGTTTCATCGGATGTAGGTTCTGCTTGAATGGATAATTGTTGATAGACAGGGCGTCGGCATGGAATTGCACAGAGCTGGTAATGTCGCGCTTCGTAACGGGTCCATACCACTCTGTCTTTCAGAGTTTACGTCAGAATCATTTAGCCGTCTACAGTTGGTAAAACTGAGGGGTTAACAGGCTTGCGGTTTTTCCGGGAATGGGGTATTTTCCGGTCTGAATGAATGCCGCCGTCCAACCGTCTGAGCCGCCTCGGATTCCCGCGCCGCCTGAATTGGTCGCGCGCGCGGAGGCTCTTACAAAGGAATATGGACTCGCCTGCTTCTGGTTCTGGCACCCAGAGGCACGGGTGCGATATATGGACGATGTGCGACTCGTCGTGCGCCACCTCAGAGAATACGGCAACCAGAAAGCTTGGAAGGCCGCACAGGAATTACAGAAATGCCTCTAACAAACTTTCAACGCGAGGTACTGGCCGTCATCGTGTCGAACCGCTCAGAGGCAAGTCACTTCGCCCAGGTCTCGCATGCGTAATGGCTGTCATTTGGCACGTGGTTTCTCCGGCAGGAGCGGCACGTCGCAGAAGGTAAGCGCGGCGATGCCGTTTTTGCCGAAAATCAGGTCGTTTTGATTCCAATTGAGTTCTTTGAGATAGGTGATCTTGCCGGCGGTGGCGGGCGCTTTGAGCTTGAGCGAGAGGACGTTTCCATTCACGCCACCGCTTGCCACCCTGTCCTTGGCGTCGTCCAGATAGAACTGGCCGGCGAGCGAATCCAGCCAGATGACCGGTTGATCAAACACCAATGCGATCACATCCTTAGCGGCACTCGTATAGTAGGCCTGTTTGAGATCCGGCGCGGTGATCGGCTCGGGAACCTTGCGGCCGTAGGTATCCCGCTCGATAAGCGGCTGCATCAAGCGCACGAATTCCGACCAGCCAACCAGCGGATAATGGCATGGGCCGGGTGGTTTGATTCCGAGCGTGGACATGACATCCATGTTGGAATAGAGGCGCGGCAAGGTCCGCTGCACCTCGCGCAACATGTCACCATGGCCGCCACCCTGGCCACAGCCATTGGGCCAGATTTGGAACACATAGTAGTGGCGGATGTTCGGCATGTCTTGTTTCCAGGCCAACGACAGGTTCACGAAGTATTGCTGATAGGTTTCCCAGCCATAGCCGCCATCGGGGCCATCCAAGCCCTGGTCCGCTTCACCCTGGTGCCAGAGAACCCCGCGAATGCCGTGCGTCAACCGCGCACTGCGCACCCGCCACAGCATCTTGCCGTACATCGTGCTCAAATCCAGCGGCTTGGCCTCGTTGCGCTTGTGCTCGTCGATGCGGGTGCCACCCACCGCCGCCTGGATGATGCAGATGGGCATCTTGTGGCTCGCTAACAACTTTTTGGCGAGATCCATGCCCCACCACCCGAGCGCCGTCTCCGAGCCGGGAAGCTGCCTCCAGGCCGGGGAGCACCACAGGTTGGTCCTCTTGCTTGGCGATTCCTGGGTGTTGTCGCCGAAGCGGTCGCGGACCCAATTGCTGGAATCGCCCCGCCCGGTCGGCCCCCCATAACTGCGGATCCACTCGCTGGTGTCCAACGGCGATTGCTCGCCGGTATCCAATGCCAATGCGTTGGACTGCCCGTCGATCAACCAGGCGTCGCCGCAGACCAGGTTTTTCACGCTCTGCACCACGGTCTCGGTGGCACCGCTGCGGGTGCCGAACTCCACCTTGTATTTGATCAGGCCGGCCTTGAGCTTGGTGGTTAGACAATAGGAATTGTCCGCCGCGGGTTTGGCGGTCTCGGTCTTGACGAGCTTGTCGTCGGCATAAAGTTTCAGGAACACGGAATCCACCGGCTTGTCCAAGGTACCGTTGTAATAGAGCGTGCCTTCGTTCTTGTCATCCCTGGCGAAGAACTGCCCGTCCTCCGGTTTTTCATCCTTGGCCGGAGTCCGCTCGATCCATGGATCGTGCTTCGGTTCGATCACGTTGATAGAGGTCGTGGCCACGGTGTCGGCACCGCCATTGCTGAGGGTTGCCTTCACGGTGATCGGGCCGGTGTATTGCGACAACTTGAGGAGCAGCCGGTCGGATGCGGCTTCCTTCATCACCACGCCGCCGGTGACATCCCAGACATAGCCCAATTCGGCAACGCCTTTGGCCTTGAGCGCCGCCAGATTCTTGATCTCAGGCACCACCTCGATAGGCTCGCGGCCATTCCATGTCGCCGGCGCTTTGAGGGTGAACACCGGTTCGGGAATATCTTCCTTGATGGTTACGGGAATTTCCAAGGTCTTCACGCCATCCGCATAAACCGCCTTGACGCGCAGCGTGAACGATTCGTCGCCGGCCACGCGGCTGCCGACGGTGTAACTGAAACAATCCACGGCGGCGAGCGTTTCGCTGGCACCCTTACTAACAATCCAATAGATTTTTTGCGCGCCGCCGGCTTTGATGGTCACCGTGGTCTGCTTACCTTCCAACACGGTCACTTGCTTGTCCGAAGCCGCGAGGGTGGTGCCGGATTGGACCAGCGGCCCAACCAACGTTTGCAGGGGCTTTTGGTTTTCATATTGCAGTTTCACCCAATCGGCGGAGCGAGCCTCGCTCGACACGCGGACCTCGTCCATGGTGCCTAGGAATCCGTTGCCGATCTGCATTCGCACCGGCGTGAGCACCTCGATGGTGGTTG
>JBILFE010000586.1:0-3133 GCA_044351705.1 Luteolibacter sp.
GTGGAAGGCATCCTCATTGAGGGCGTGCATGGCCCCGGTGAACAGATCGCGCTGGTGCTGTGAGGTCTCATTGCGGCGGCCACGGCTGCGGGGAGCTACTCACACTCGTGCCATGACCACGGCAAGGAATGCCACTTGCCAAGGGGTTTGGCAAACATACACTGCGGTTTTCAGGCCCTCTTCCCGGGTCACAAAACCCCGCCATCAAACTCGAACTTTCACACCGTCACCCGCTAATGGAAGCAACTGACAAAACCTATATTTATCACTTCCATTTTCCGGATGGATGCCGCAAGGTCTTCCCTATCGCGCTCGCCCCCACGGCACATTACCGCAACACAGACAACCCCGAAGGCACTGAGTGGACACGCCTGACACACAATCGCTGCCCTAACTGCCAATTGCAGGAAGAAGATTCAGCCCATTGCCCTGTGGCGGTGAATATCGCCGGTCTCGTCAAAGCCTTTCAGGACATGGCCTCCTATGACAGATGCACCGTCTCCTGCGTATGCGCCACCCGGCGGGTAAGCAAGGACACCGACGTTCAAAACGGTCTGCGTTCAATCATGGGGATCATCATGGCCACCAGCGGATGCCCCGCTCTTGATATCCTGCGGCCCATGGCTTGGTTCCACCTGCCGTTTGCCAACATCGACGAAACGCTGTTCCGTGCGGCCTCAACCTATCTCCTGCGGCAGTATTTCCATGCCCAGGCGGGTAGCGTCCCGGATTTTTCCCTGGACAAGATCAGGGAACATTACCTGCATGTGGAACAGGTCAATCAATGGATGCTCAAACGATTACACCATGCGACCGAGCTCGATGCGGATCGCAATGCCATCATCATCCTGGACAATCTTGCCCGGATTCTCGGCATGGAGGTAGACACGGGGCTGGAAAGTCTGCGCCAACTGTTCTGCTAGACAGGCCCGTCCTGGGCAGTTGATGCGTACTGGTATTAATCAAATCTTTATCCGCGATGGTTCGTGTTCATTCGCGGTTTCCCGGCTAATCCTCCTCGATGACGAGGCGGGCGGGTTGTGCGAGGCGGATTTTTTCATCGCCATCGCCGACATCGAGACTATCCAACACGTTGGTGCGGCGTCGGATCAGGCCGGTTTCCCTGGAGACGGCGGCAGAACTTGGAACTTCCGTATGATACGGGTCATCGCCGATGATGAAGGGTTCTTTGGGCAGAATGGGCACCACGTCGAGCGCGGAAATACTGGCAATGGTGGTGCTCCCATCACTGGTAGTCCCGGAGTGAATGCTGCAGAAGGCTTGCGATTCCGTGCCCTTGCGGAAGTATTCGCTCACCGCGCAGGATCGGGAATGTAATTTGCCGCTGCTATTGTCTTGCGCCATTTCCTGGCAAAATTGCGTGGAGCGTTGCCCGGAAACCGTGCAAATCGGCACCTCCAGCAGATTGTTGGGGGCTTTGATTTCACCACCGCCAAACGCCGGCGCCACCGCATTCATCACCGCCTGCCACACCGGCAGCGACAGATCCCGGCTGAAGGCACCCGGATAAATCACCCCTCCGGCATGCAGAAACCCGGTCCACACGCCACATGTGATGCGCTGGTTGTAACCGATAAACCATGTGTCCGAAAAATCATGCGTGCTGCCACCCTTGCCGGCACCGGGAAACGGTTTTTCTAACAAACCTTCGTAGGCCCCGGCGGAGCTGCCACGATAACAGGCTCCCGCCAGCATGCTGTGGATTTGCCAGGCCGTGGCGGCATCGATGGCTTGCTTGGATTCTAGCAACGGGTGCTGGCGCCGATACCTGACGCGGCCCTGGGCGTCTTCCACACGGTCCAGATAGATTAAAGTGGCCGGCCCGATCTTGCCGCCGCGGGCAAAGGCGGCCATCGCCCTGACCGCTTGTTTCATGGACGCCTCCTCCCAGCCGACACACAAGCGCTGCAACAGCTCGGCCCGTTCCATGGGGAAACCGAAAGCCACCCCGATCTGCGCAATGCGCTGCAAGCCAATCAGCCCGCCGAAGCGCACGGTGGCGGCTATTTTCGAATTTTCGAGGGCGCGTCTGGCGGTGATTTTGCCGTCATAGGTGGGGGATGCGACTTCCATCCCCCATTCGCCGAGGATGCCTTCACGGCCACCGACCATCACCGAGCGGTTGTCCATCGCCTCATCGTCGACGAGGGTGGCCGGCGTCTGACTGCCGCTGAAGCCGGCCGCATACAGGAACGGGAAAAACGCGGTACCCAGCGGCCGTTTGCCAGACTCGATGAAATCATAAGGCACCTGCGCGTAATCACGCCCTCCGATGTGGGCGAGCACATCGCCGCTGACGTGATCGACGGCCAACACCGCACCTTGGAGGAACTCCGCTGGCGTGGCGGAATTCTTGCGGTACTCCGCATGCTTCTGGTTCGCATAACCGGGGTGGGCTTCCGCGCGGGCCAACGATTCTAACAATGTCCGCTCGGCCGCGTCCTGCGCCTCCTTCAAAATGGTGGTGTGGATCTTGAAGCCGCCGCTGGCCAAGGCATCATCACCCAGCACCGTCGCCACGGCTTCCGCGATGCGTTCGTAGAGATGGGAGGTGCCACGGCGCAACGGCTGGGGGTTGAGTTTGAGTGGCTCCGCCTTGCAGAGTTCGGCGTCCTTGGCACTCAGCAGGTTTTCTTCCACCATCCGCCCTAACACATAGTTGCGTCCCTCGCGGTTGACTTCCGGGGCGTTGATCGGTGAACGGTTGGTCGGGTTCTTGATCAAGGTCACCAACGAGGCGCACTCCGAAACCGTTAGGTCCTTCGGTTCCTTGCCGAAGTAACCAAGCGATGCCGAACGAATCCCATGGAAGCCGCTGCCGAAGTAGATGCGGTTGAGGTAGAACTCGAGGATTTCCTGTTTATTGTAGCGTTTCTCGATGCGCATGGCGAGAAAGGCCTCCACGAGCTTGCGCTGGATGGTGCTCTCCTTGCGCTGTTTGGCCTCCTCCTTGAGGTTATAGGCGTTGCGGGCGAGTTGCTGGGTGATGGTGCTGGCCCCTTGGCTGCTGCCCTGCAGGTTGAGTTTCACCGCCCGCAGGATGCCGATATAGTCCACCCCCTTGTGCTTGAAAAACCGGGAATCCTCGCCCGCGCGCAAGGCATCGATGAGC
>JBILFE010000503.1:0-3620 GCA_044351705.1 Luteolibacter sp.
AGTTTTGCGCCACAATTGCAAAAAATCACTTTCCTATTCATAAGAACCAAGGGCGCACCGGAGGGTTATGGGTACAATCTCGGACATCAGGATCTTTCATGCGGAAAGAACAAAAAAGCAATGCCCAGCCATGACTTGCATTCACTGGCCAGGTGCCGAAGCTGGCGTTTCAGGCACGGCCGGTGCAGGATCCGCAGGGGCGGCGGGTGCGGCAGGTGCCGGATCCGCAGCGGGTGCGGGATCGGCAGGCACGGCGGGCGCGGGATCCGCAGGCACGGCAGGCACGGCAGGTGCGGGATCGGCAGGCACGGCAGGTGCGGCGGGTGCGGGATCGGCAGGCACGACGGCCGCGGCGGGAGTCTCCACCACCGCCGAACTGGGTGCGGCTGACGCGGGGGGCCTTTGAGCCTCACTCTTGGCCTTGAGGGTTTTGGTTTTCATCTGCATGTCCTTGAACAACGAGCGCCCCGTGTCCTTACAATGACGAATTGAAAGTCCCATGAAAAATATCAGTATCGCAAACAACAGCAGGCCCAAGCCCATCATGAAGCCGCGACCACTGGCTGAGGAGGCTTCGCCTTCCGCTCGCCGCGGGCCCGCCGAACCCTGCGCCAATGCTTCGGCATCGTCTGGATGGCCATCTTCCTTCAAGTACACCGTCTCATCAGTCAACACTTTTTCACCCTTCAGAACCTCGCGTTCCTCCTCGCTCAATTGAAAATCAAAGGTCACATCGCCAAGCGTCACGGCGGCGCCATCCCGCAGCACGATCATCTCGCAGCGCTTGCCATCCAGCTTGATGCCATTGGTCGAGCCCTGATCGCGCAATTCATATCCGCCCTCAACGCGGAGCATTTCCGCGTGTTTCACTGAAATGGAGGCGCTGTCAACGACAATGTCATTGACGCTGCCGCGCCCGATCATCACCACCCTGCGATCAAGTTGAAACCGATAGGGCTGGGGAACCTTGTCTGGAACGGTGATGATTACGCGTGGCATGGCATGGACGGGATGTCGTCCGCCGACTTGTAGTCCCAAAAAAAAAAAAATCACGGAAATTTCCCACAAATCTATTTTGGTTGCAAATTGGCGGCAGCTCTGCTCAATTCGCGCCCGTCATGGCCAACCCGACAAACGTGCTCTCCAACGGAATCGAAATCACCGGTTCCATCCGCTTCACCAATGACATGATCATCGATGGCAAAATCAACGGTGAAATCATGTCTGACAAAGGTCGTGTGACCATCGGCGAAAATGCCGCCATCACCGGTGACATCACCGCTGGCGAGGTCAAGGTTTACGGCAAAGTCGAAGGCAAAATCATTTCCCAACGCTGCGAACTGAAAGACAAGTCCCGCATCAATGGTGACATCAAATCCAAGGTCTTCTCCATGGAAGAAGGTGCCCAGCTCTCCGGCCGCACTGAAATCGGCGGCTGATTCGGTCATTCCTTCCGATCCTTTCCGGGCCCCTTGCCCTGGCCCTCCTCCCCGCGCCAGCAGCGGTTTGCGTGCCACCATTGCTGCGCTCCGGCCAAGCGCAAGACGAGCCGGCGGCCCCGGCTGCGCCCAATGATTTGATGTGCTTTGGCGTTTGCACTGCGCCGATCTCATGTCAGACTCCGCCAGCACACCGATGACAACCGAAACCTTGCAACAAAACATCGCCGCCACCTCCGGCTGGATTCAGGACGTGAAAAATGAAATGGCCCAGGTTTTGGTCGGACAGGCCGAACTGGTCGACCGCCTGCTCATCGGGCTGCTCTGCAACAGCCACATCCTGCTTGAGGGCGTCCCCGGCCTGGCCAAAACCCTCGCCGTCAAAGCCCTCTCCGGCTCGCTGCATGCCACCTTTGCCCGTTTCCAATTCACCCCGGACCTGCTGCCTGCGGATCTGGTAGGCACCATGGTCTATCATCCACAAGGCACCCGCTTCGAACCCAAGCTCGGCCCGATCTTCAACAACCTCATCCTCGCCGATGAAATCAATCGCGCGCCGGCCAAAGTCCAGTCCGCCCTGCTCGAAGCGATGCAAGAACGGCAAGTGACCCTCGGCGACCGATCCTATCCCCTGCCACAACCGTTCCTCGTCCTCGCCACCCAAAACCCCATCGATCAGGAAGGCACCTATCAACTCCCGGAAGCCCAGCTCGACCGCTTCCTGCTCAAAGTCAACGTCGGTTACCCCAGCAAGGACGAAGAACTCATGATTTTGGATCGCATGGCCACCTCCGCCCCGCCCTATCAAACCCGCAATGTCGCCACTCCCGAGCAAGTGGCCGCCTCGCGCGACCTGGTCAACCAAATCTATATCGATCCGGCGGTGCGCCAGTACATCGTCCAACTCATCCACACCACCCGCTTCCCCGCCAAAGTCGACGCCCCCCTCAAAAACCTCATTCGCGCCGGTGCCTCGCCGCGCGGCACCATCAATCTGGCACTCACCGCCCGCGCCCGCGCATTTATGTTAGGCCGCTCGTTTGTCACCCCGCAGGATGTCAAGGACATGGCCCATGACGTCCTGCGCCACCGCATTCTCCTAACCTACGAAGCGGAGGCCGAGGAAGTCACCACCGATACCATCATCACCCGCATCCTGCATAAAATCCCAGTCCCGTAGATGGGGAAATTCCAAATCATAAATTCTAAATTCTAAACGAATACCAAGATCCCGCTGCTCGTATTCATCTCTTTGTCTGCGTTTGGAATTTCATGCTTAGGATTTAACATTTTCTTATCCATGCTCTCCGAAGAACAAATCGAGGAAATGATGGCGCGCGTGCGCAAGCTCGAACTCAAAGCCAGGCGGCTGGTGCGCGAGTCGTTTTCGGGTGAATACCGGTCCTCGTTCCGCGGCCAGGGGTTGGACTTCGATGACTTCCGCGAATACCAACATGGCGATGAAGTCCGCTTCATCGATTGGAACGTCACCGCCCGGATGAACCAGGCATTTGTGCGGAAATTCCGCGAGGAACGCGAACTCGTCGTCATCCTCGCCGTGGATGTCTCCGGCTCCACCGACTATGGCAGCGACCACCTCAGCAAACGCGAGGTGGCGGCGGAAGCGGCCGCCATCCTCGGCTTCAGCGCGTTGCAAAACGGCGACAAAGTCGGCCTGCTAGCGTTTGCCGACGCGCCCTTGCTGTTTGTGCCGCCGGCCAAGGGCTCGCGCCATTTGCTGCGCATGGTACGGGAGATCCTAACCACCAACCCGCAACGGCCGGGCACGTCGATCCAGCAAGCGTGTGATTTTCTCATCCGCAGTTTGCACCGGCGTGCGCTGGTGTTTATGATTTCGGATTTTCACTCGACCCCGCTGGATGTGCCGCTGGGCAAGCTCGCCCGCAAGCATGAAACCCTCGCGCTGCATGTGGCGGACCCGCTCGAAGCGCAACTTCCTAACGCGGGCAAAGTCATCCTGATGGACCCGGAAACCGGCATCCAAACCCTCGTCAACAGCTCCAATGCCAACCTCCGCATGGGCTATGCCAAGCTCGCCCTCAGACAACGCGAGGGAGTGGCATCCGTGATGAAAAAACATGCCATTGATTCCACCGCGCTGAGCACCACGTGCGATCCGCTGCCCGCCCTCCATCAACTTCTCAAACGCCATGGCCGCAA
>JBILFE010000706.1:0-2549 GCA_044351705.1 Luteolibacter sp.
TTGCCAAGCAACCAGGCATGATGCCGTATGTCGCGCCACCAGCGGTGCAGACAGCGGCACTATCGATAGGAGCACCGTCTTCGTCCGCATTTTACGCGGATATGAACGCGGCATTTCTCCTGCCCATTGTTCATATTGCGTCCCCTCAAGCGTTGATCGGTGTGACCGTTGGGCCGGGCAACGTGTTGGCAGCAATTGAGCGGGAAGTAGCTGTGGAGCTTCTGCCGACCCAGTTTGCTGCACGAAGCCAAACGATCACTGCGGCTCAATCGAGATCTATCCTAGAAGGCATGGGTATTAGGACGCCAGCAACGATTGCTGACAAAGCTGCATTGGACGCAGCCCTGCGAGCTTCGACGCCAATGACTCCCGCACAAATTCACGCTTATCTCAAAGCCGCCGGACCATGAAAATCGAATTTGGATTACACACTGTCGAGCAAAGCGCGACAAACGAGGCACTAATCACAGGACGGGTCTTTTTTGGAACTGTGCGTTGTGGGACCCAATTTTCTCAGGCTTGCGAGATCAAACATACAACACCTGATCAGATTCCTATCCGGCAACCGGTTGGGAAAATCGACATCATAGTTAGTAAAATCACATGCTATGGTCGGGAAGTTGACGCACTGGAAGAGGGACTAACGGGCTCCATTACGGTGACGGGATCTGGGATAGGTCTCCTAACTCCGTTGATGAGCATCGTGGCAACCTCATAATCGTCTATGGCACACGAGTTCCCAGACCTGCCAGGTTGGTCTTTTGACGCCGATGAAATATCGCTTGGTGTTTACCGGGCATTCGGGCGTGATCGTGCCGGTCGAAATGTCGAAGCAACAGGCCTTGATCCTGACGTTCTCATCGAGCAGTGCAAACGTGCTGCGCAGCAAATGATGACTGAATCTCCGAAACCTCCGGTGGATTTTCCGCGAGCCCAATTTTAGATAATATGACGAGAATGGAATTTATTGTTGACCGCGCCATGGAAGATACCCGGTATTGTTGTTGAAAGTATTAACCCACTCCGATGATCGCATCACGTATTCCAGAAATCCTTGAACGGCTAGGCAAGCTTCTAAGGCGCTGTGGGGAAGCCGAGTGGGCAAATGCCTGCGTCAGCCACAAATCTGCATATAACGAAAATCCGCCAACCGCTCGAAAAGATATTTTGGCTATGTATGGCGGGATGGGATCGTTTAGTGATGTCGTTCTCTATGGGGAAAGCGGGCAAGTACTGATCGCTGAAAACGACGAGTTGGAGCACTTGCGCTTGGAATTGCATGGCCAATGCCGCAGCGAGCTTTAGCGAATGAATCCTCGCGCCAACCATTAGCGGCACTGCCGGGGTGCCGGCAATGAGATCTCTGGTGCGGCACCGGCTTCTTGAACCGCAGACAGTGGCACCAACGCCTGACTTGAAATTAGGGCTTGAGCGGCGGGCACAAGACCCGCATAAGTATTGCCTTCTCAAGTATGAAACTGAAGCAATGGATCCGCTCACGAGCGGCAAAAGGTCAGGCTCTGAACCTGCATGCGGTGCTGCGCGAGCGGCCCGATCTGCTGGAGAAGGCATTCAGCGGGCCGACCCCGCGCGGTTGGTTTAGGAGCCTGATTGACGCCGGTGTGGATCCCTACAAAATCGTGCATGCACACGAGGACCAAGTGGAATGCGTCATTTGTGGATGCACCTTCTCGGTATTAGGAAGCCACCTGAAAAGGGCGCACGGCATGTCGGGCGAGGATTACCGCCATGAATTCGGCCCGGAATGCGAGCTTTCATCGGAGTTGTTCAGGGCTAATCGATTCAAGGGACGGCGGTTCATGGGCATGAAGCATTGGGAAGGGATGTGGAGCCGCTACTATATCATCGACGTGATCCTGCGACTTGATGAGCTAGGGCACGATTTGAATTTTTGGAATGTTGTGCAATACGGGGGCGGGATCGTGCCATATGCCTTGCTGGCCTTCGGTTCGTGGGACGCGGCACTTAAGGCCTCTGGGTTAGATCCCGACGAGTTGAGAATCCATTCTCCCAGACGCGAATGGAAACGAGCAATGGTCATCCAAGGCTTGCGCGACCTAGCAAAGATCAAAAAGAAAAATTGGCGGCGGCAGATGTCAGACTCCCTGCGCGCCGCAGTGAAGCGACACTTTCGGACTCTTCGGGCAGCATGCAAAGCGGCTGGAATCGCCTATGAGGAAATCAGCAGCAGGGCAATTTTCAATGGGGCACCCGTGTTCAGACTGGTGGCGGACATCCATGCACTGGAAGGTCTCAAGGGCAGAGAGCGCCGCCGCAAACTTGACGCTATCTATCACAAGAACGCCGACAGCAAGCGGATTGTCACCGGTCATTTCGGATCGCTGAGAAAGCTTGCCGCCAAAGAAGGCATCGACCCGAAATTGGTGGCAATGAAGACTTACCGTGACGAAGCTGATGTCCACCACGACTTGGATTTGCTGGAACGTGCAGGAAAACTCCTCTGTTGTGCCACCCTCATAATTGGACATAAGCGGCTTTACAATGTGATCAGTGAGACCGGTTGGGGC